>NZ_CP044423.1:0-132500 GCF_008824185.1 Paracoccus pantotrophus | reverse complement strand
TCGACGCCGACCGGGCGCGGGAGCTGGGCCTGGTGAATCGCGTCGTCCCGCCCGCCGCGCTTGAGGCCGAGGCGATGGCGATGGCCCGCACCATTGCCGCCAAGCTGCCCGCCGCCGTGCGCATGGGCAAGCGTGCCTTCCACGCACAGCGCAACCTGGGCCTCGCCGATGCCTATGAGACCGCAGGCGCGGTGATCTGCGAGAACCTGCTGCTGCCCGATACCGCCGAGGGCATCCAGGCCTTCCTGGAAAAGCGGCCGCCGAACTGGGAATGACGCCCGCGCCTAACCCAGCGTGGCCAGCCAGGGAAAGGTCTCCAGCAGCCAATAGGCGAAGGTGGGGAAGGCGCCGGTCAGCAGCGCCGCCCCGACCGCCACCAAAAGCCCGCCCATCATGCGCTCGATCAGTTTCAGGTGCGGCTTGATGCGGTTCATCACGCCAATGGCGCGGTTGATAAAGATCGCCGACAGCAGGAAGGGAATGCCCAGCCCCAGCGCATAGACGGCCAGCAAGGCCGCGCCGCGCCCGGCCTCGGCCCCGGTGACGGCCAGCGACAGGATCATGCCCAGTTGCGGCCCGATGCAGGGCGTCCAGCCGAATGCGAAGGCCAGCCCCAGGATATAGGCTCCCAGCGAGGAGCCGCCCTTGTCGCCGGCATCCAGCCGCGCCTCGGTGTCCAGGAAGGGGATGCGGATGATGCGCAGGAAGTGCAGGCCCATGATGATGACCGCCACTCCCGCCCCGCGCGCCAGCCAGTCCTGCCATTGCAGGAACATCCGGCCAAAGGCCGAGGCCGCCATGCCCATCAACAGGAAAACCGTCGACAGCCCCAGGACGAAGAACAGCGCCGGAACCACGGCGCTGCGTTCGCCCGATTTCAGCCCGCCGACGCCGACCCCGGTCATATAGGCCAGATAGGGGGGCACCACCGGCAGGACGCAAGGCGACAGGAAAGACAGGATCCCGGCCAGCAGCGCGACCGTCGCGGCGGGCAGGAAGGCGGCATCTGCAAGCTCGATTCCCAACATGTCCGGCACCTTGGCTCATGGAAAGGGCGCGGGAAAGCCCCGCGCCCGTCACTCTTTCGTGGAAGGCTGCGACAGATCAGCCCATGGACCACCAGCCGCGGCGCTTGGGACGCGCCGGCTCCTCGTTCGCCGCGGCCGGGGCGGGAGCGGGCTCGGGGGCGGGCTCGGGGACGGGCGCCGGCACGGCTTCGGGTGCAACGGCCGCTTCGGCCTCTGCCCCGACGGTTTCGGGTTCCGCGGCCTCGGCTTCCTCGGCGTCGGTCGCGGCGGGTTCAACAGCCTCGGCGTCGGCCGCCTCGCCGACGGCAGGCTCGGCAACCGGCTCCCCGGCCTGCGCATCCTGCGGTGCCGGCGCGGCGTCCGCCGATGCGGCCTCCGCGGCAGGCTCGACGGTCTGGAGCGCCGGCTCGGCTTCGACACCCGCCTCCGGCTCCTCCACGGCGGTTTCGGCCGGTTCTTCCGGCTTGCGGCGGCGCGTCCGGGTGCGGCGGCGCGGCTTCTCGGCCGATTCGGCATCCGGTTCGGCCGCATTCTCGGACCCGGCCACGACCTCGGGCACGACCTCCGCCGGCGTCACCTCGCCTTCGGCAGGCCGCTCGGCCGGCTCGGCTTCCGAAACCGCATCCTCGGCGCCGTCCTCGGCGTGGTCGGAGCCCTCCTCGGCATGGGACGCCTCGCCGTCGCCGTTCTTGCCGCCGCGACGGCGGCGGCGGCGACGACGGCGCTTGCTGCCGTTCTCGGCGCCTTCGCTGCCCTCGCCGGTCTCGGCATGGCCGTCCTCGGCGCGGTCTTCCTCCCCGGCGACCTCATCGACCTCTTCCTCGGCGGGTTCCTCGTCATCGATCTGCGCCATCAGCCGGGCATCGACCGAAACCACGGGCGAAACCACCTCGGGCACGTTGCGCGTCGCGGTCTTGAACTTCTCGATGGCGTAATCGGGCGAGATCAGCGCCGGATCGGCCTCGACCCTGACCGAGAGACCATAGCGCGCCTCGATCGTGGCGATATGCTCGCGCTTGGCGTTCATCAGGAAGTTGGCGACCGCGACCGGCGCCTTGACCAGCACCTCGCGCGAACGCTTGCGGGTGCCCTCTTCCTCGATGGCGCGCAGGATGGTCAGCGCCAGGCTGTCGTCCGAACGGATCAGCCCGGTACCGTGGCAATGCGGGCAGGGCTGCGTGGTCGATTCCAGCATGCCCGGCCGCAGGCGCTGGCGCGACATCTCCATCAGGCCGAAGCCCGAGATGCGCCCGACCTGGATGCGCGCCCGGTCGGTCTTGAGCCGCTCCTTGAAGCGTTTCTCGACGGCGGCGTTGTTCTTGCGCTCTTCCATGTCGATGAAGTCGATGACGATCAGGCCCGCAAGGTCGCGCAGCCGCAGCTGGCGCGCGATCTCCTCGGCGGCTTCCAGGTTCGTCTTCAGCGCGGTTTCCTCGATCGAGCCTTCCTTGGTGGCCCGGCCCGAGTTGACGTCGATGGCGACCAGCGCCTCGGTCACGCCGATGACGATATAGCCGCCGGATTTCAGCTGCACGACCGGGTTGAACATGCCGCCCAGGTAGCTTTCCACCTGGTAGCGCGCGAACAGCGGCATCTGGTCGGTGTAATGCTTCACGTTCTTGGCATGGGACGGCATGATCATCTTCATGAAGTCCTTGGCCGTGCGATAGCCGCGCTCGCCCTCGACCAGAACCTCGTCGATCTCCTTGCTGTAGAGATCGCGGATCGTGCGCTTGATCAGGTCGCCTTCCTCGTAGATCGGCGCGGGGGCGATGGACTTGAAGGTCAACTCGCGGATCTGCTCCCACAGCCGCATCAGGTATTCGTAGTCACGGCGGATTTCCGTCCGCGTCCGCTGGCTGCCGGCGGTGCGGATGATCAGCCCGGCGCCCTCGGGCACCTCCAGCTCGCTGGCGATCTCCTTCAGCTTCTTGCGGTCGGCGGCATTGGTGATCTTGCGGGAAATCCCGCCGCCGCGCGCGGTGTTCGGCATCAGCACGCAATAGCGGCCGGCGAGGCTCAGATAGGTGGTCAGCGCGGCGCCCTTGTTGCCGCGCTCCTCCTTGACGACCTGGACCAGCATGATCTGCCGGACCTTGATCACCTCCTGGATCTTGTAGCGGCGGGCGCGGGGTTTCCGAGGCGGCGAGATTTCCTCGGCCACGTCCTCCTCGGCGACGGATTCGATACCGTCGTCCTCGGCGGCGTCATCGCCTGCGGCCTCATCGGCCGCCTCAGGGACGGGGGCGGCGACATCCTCCGCCGTCGCCGGCGGCACGGCCTCGGCCACATCCACCGCAAGGTCCGCGGCTCCCGCGGCCTCGCCTTCCGAGTGGTCCAGAACGGCCATCCCGGCGATCTCGTCCGAAACCGCGACGGCGTCGCCACTGTCGGCTGCAGCGGCCTTGGCCGGCTTGCGGCGACGCGGGCTGCGCTTTTTCTCGCCCTCGTCGGCCTCGGCGGCGGCGGCCTGGCGTTCTTCCTCGATCAGCGCCTTACGGTCGGCGGCGGGAATCTGGTAGTAATCGGGATGGATCTCGGCAAAGGCCAGGAAACCGTGGCGATTGCCGCCGTAATCCACGAAGGCGGCCTGCAGCGAGGGTTCGACCCGCGTCACCTTGGCCAGATAGATGTTGCCAGCAAGCTGCCGCTTGTTGACCGTCTCGAAATCAAATTCCTCGACTTTGGTTCCATCGACCACGACAACCCGAGTCTCCTCGGAATGCGTGGCGTCGATCAGCATTTTCTTTGACATGTTTCCGTCTTTCGGGCCGCCGGACCGGCCCGCACACAGGCGGGGGCAAGGTTCGGCTGCCGCATGAGAGGACAGCGAAAGCCGCACCGCCAGCAGCAATCGCGGCGGCCGGAGAACTCCCCTGCCACCGTTGCCTATCAAGCTGCACTGCGCGATCCATCGCGTCTGTTTACCTTTCTTGGCCCATCCCGCTCGCGCGGTCGGGGCTGCGATCTACGGTCGCCCAGAGGCCCCCTGGGGGCATGGGCAGGATTTTCCGCGCGTGGCACCACCGGCACTTTTCAGGTGTCGCGGCTGGCTGGCGCGCTGCGAAACTGGCGAGGTCGAGCAACCATTGGTTGTGGCGCCCACCCTACAGGGGCAAGATAGCGGGGAAGGGCGCGCCGTTACAATCTGTTTTTGGACAAGGCGCCGGGATTTGCCGATCCGCCCATCCCGCCCGGCCGCCGGCAGGGGCGCGCCGCGGCGGGCAAATCCCCGGGCCGGATCCCGCGCCCCGGCTATTTCTCCGTTCCCCAAATACCCATACCTGGCCGGGCCAGAGGCGTGCCGCTCACAGGTAATCGCTGCGGCTCAGCCCGTATTTCGCCATCTTCTCGTTCAGCGTCCGCCGCGGCAGGCAAAGCTCGTCCATGACCGCGGCGATGCTGCCCTTGTGGCGGCGCATGGTATTGTCGATCAACATCTTTTCGAAGCTCTCGACATATTCCTTGAGCGGCTTGCCCTCGGTCGTCGTCGCCTCCTGCGTATCCTCACCATCGGCCATGAGAAGCGAGGCGATCGAGCCCGAGCCGCGGCGGTTCTGCAACACGGCCCGCTCGGCCACGTTGATCAGCTGGCGCACATTGCCCGGCCAGGGCGCCTGCAACAGCTGCGCCGCCTCCTGCGCCGTCACCTGCGGCGGCTCGCAGCCGTATTCCTCGGCGAATTGCTCGGTCATGCGGGTGAAGAGCGTCAGGATGTCCTCGCCGCGCGACCGCAGCGGCGGCAGGGTGATCTTCAGCGCGGTCAGGCGATAGAACAAGTCGGGGCGCAACGAATCCTCGGCCCGGCGCCCCTCGCCGCGGGCATTGGAAATGGCGATGATCCGCGTCTCGGCCGGGCTGCCCTGCTCGGCGATAAAGGCCAGCAGCCGCGCTTGCAGCGGATCGGACAGCGCCTCGATATCCTCCAGGCACAGCGTGCCGCCGCGGGCCTCCTCGACCGCGGGCAGCCCGCTCTCGACCGGGCCGAACAGCTTGGCCGACAGCACCTCGTCGCTATAGGCCGCGCAAGAGATCGGCACGAATTTCTTCGAGGCGCGCGGCCCCACCGCATGCAGCGCATGCGCCACCAGCGTCTTGCCGGTGCCGGTCTCGCCGTCGATCAGCACATGGCCGTCGGCCTGGCCCAGGTCCAGGATGTCCTCGCGCAGCCGGTCCATGACCGGGCTCGACCCGATCAGCTTGGACATGACCTGCTGGCCTTCGCTGAGGTCGCGGCGCAGCGCGCGGTTGTCCAGCGTCAGCCGCCGGGCCTGGGTCGCCTTCTTGACCAGTTCGGTCAGCCGCTCGGGGTTGAAGGGCTTTTCCATGAAATCCATGGCGCCGATGCGCATGGCCTCGACCGCCATCGGCACGTCGCCATGGCCGGTGATCATGATGACCGGCAGGCCCGAATCGATGCCCATCAACCGCTTGAGAAATGCCATCCCGTCCATGCCCGGCATGCGGATGTCGGAAACCACCACCCCCGGCCAGTCGGCACCGATCACCTTCAGCGCCTCCTCGGCGGTGGCGAAGGTCTCGGCGTCGAAGCCCGACAGCGCCAGCCACTGGCTGATGGATTCGCGCATGTCCGGTTCATCGTCCACGACGGCTATCTTCAAAGTGCGGCTCATGGGCCTTTACCTCTTTTCTTCATTCCGCCGCCAACCGCGTCCCGGCCTTGTGGCCGGGATCGTGCAGCGGCAGCTCAAGCTCGAACACGGCGCCCCTGCCCCCTTCGTCCGAGGCGTTATGCGCCGTCAGACGCCCCCCGAAATCGGCCGCGATCCCGGATGAGATCGCCAGCCCGAGGCCGGTCCCCTCTCCGGGTTTCTTCGTGGTGAAGAAGGGTTCAAACAGATTTTCCAGGTCCGATACACCCGGACCGTTATCGCGCACGGACAAGAATGCGTGAGAGCCGGCGCTGACCGTGATCTCGATCGCCGGGTCGCGCATGCCCCTGATCGCATCGACCGCGTTGCGCAGCAGGTTGATGATGATCTGCTCCAGCCGGATGCGGTCGCAATAGACCATGACCGGATAGCGCGGGATGTTGCGCTGCAGACGGATGGTGCGGCTTCGCAGCTGCGGCTCCATCATCACCAGCGCGCTCGACAGCGCGGCGCGCAGGTCGACCGGCTCGAAGGCCTCGCCGCCCTTTCTGGCATAGGATTTCAGCTGCCGGGTGATGGCGCCCATGCGCTCGACCAGGTCGTCGATGCGCTGGAAGCTCGACAGCGCCTCCTCGGCCCGGCCGCGCTGCAACAGAAGCCGCGCCCCGGCCAGATAGGTCTTCATCGCCGCCAGCGGCTGGTTCAGCTCGTGGCTGACGCCCGCCGACATCTCGCCCAGGGCCGCCAGCTTGCTGGATTGCTGAACGGTCTGCTCGGCCACGCGCAGTTCCTTCTGCATCCGCTCGCGTTCGGCGATCTCGCGGGTCAGGCGCTGGTTCAGCGCCCGCAGATCGGCCGATTCGCGCATCCAGGCCGCCGATTCGACCCGCGCCCGCCGCGACAGCAGATAGAACACCGCCGCCAGCAGGATGGCAAAGCCCATGATGACCATGGCCAGCACCGCATTCACCCGCTCGCGCACCGACTCGTAGGTGGTGAAGGCGATCATCTTCCAGCCGCGGAAGGGGATGCGGGTTTCCGACTGCATCACCGCGCGGCCCTGCACATAGGCATCGGCCGGCGTCGCCGCCCAATCCGCCGTGACCTGGAAGGCCCGCGCGATGGCCGAGGGGGCCGAGCGCACCGCCAGCGCCTCGGGCAGGGTCAGCCCGCGCCAGCGCGGCTCGGTCGACAGGATGATCTGCCCCTCGCTGTCCGTGACCGCGATCGCATCCGAGATCCCGGCCCATGACCGCACCAGCCGCGTCAGGTCGGCGCCCACCACCACCACGCCCAGCGTGCGCCCGTCCGACATGACGGTGCGGGAATAGGTGAACTCATAGGCCCCCTGCGGCGAGGGCGAGACGGTGAACACCGTGTCCCTGGAACGCAGCGCCTCGACAAAGAACGGCTCCTGCACGTAATTGGTGCCGATCAGGTTGCGGTCGGTCGAACCCACCACCCGTCCCGAGGCGTCCAGGAGCTTGATCGAGGCCGCCGCGATCTCCTTCTGGGCCGAGATCAGCCGCGCCGAGGTGCCCGAGAAATCATTGCCCGACAGGGCCGAGATCAGCGCAGGATCGCGCGCCAAGAGCAGGGGCACCACCGAGGTGCGCTGCAATTCCGACAAAAGGTTCCCGGTATAAAGCGCCGAGCGCAGCTCGGTGCGCACCCGCGTCGTTTCGGAAAACCGCGCGGTCAGCCAGGCATTGGTGAACCAGATCGTGCCCGCGGCCACGACCAGCAGCACGGCGATCACGCCGCGCAGGCCCCAACGGCTGGTCAGGCCCGTCCTGCCCTCCGGGAACCCGATGGAATTGTCTTCCTCTCGCATGAGCCTCCGGCACCGCCCTTGTAAGGGTCGATGCAGTCTAGTGCGCGAAAGAGTGCCGCTCAAGTCAGGCCGCGACAAGCTCCTGCATCAGCGAGGCAAAAAGCCTCGCGCCATCGGTGCCGCCATGTGCCGGATCGGCCGCGCGCTCGGGATGGGGCATCATGCCCAGCACCCGGCGGTTCTCGGACAGCACCCCGGCGATGTCCTCGACCGAGCCGTTGATGCCGGGCGCATAGGCAAAGGCGATGCGGTCCTGGTCCTTCAGCGCCGCCAGCCCCTCGGCGTCGATCTGGTAATTGCCGTCGTGATGGGCGACCGGCACCCGGATCTCCTCGCCCGCCCGATAGGCGGCGGTGAAGGGGCTGGCCGCGGTCGCGACTCGCAGCACCGTCTCGCGGCACAGGAACCGCAGGCCGGCATTGCGCATCAGGGCACCGGGCAGCAGGTTCAGCTCGGTCAGCACCTGGAAGCCGTTGCAGATGCCCAGCACATAGCCGCCGCGCGCCGCATGGGCCTTGATCGCGCCGGCAATGGGCGAATGCGCGGCGATGGCGCCGCAGCGCAGGTAGTCGCCAAAGGAAAACCCGCCCGGCACCGCGACCAGATCGATGCCCGCCGGCAGCGCCTCGTCCTTGTGCCAGACCCGCGCGACCTCGGCCCCCGCCTGCTGCAACGCAACGGCCAGGTCGCGGTCGCAATTCGATCCGGGAAAGGTGATGACGGCAGCTTTCATGGCGGGCCTCCGGGATAATGCCTCGCGCCCCCATACTCCAAGCAGCGTCGCATGTTAAGCCGCTTTGCGCGGCACGCAGGACTTCTTGGTTCCCCGAATGCTCAAAAACGCGCGACAAGCGCCGCGCCCCCGCACCCGACGCGCATCACCCGGCGGCTTCACCGTTTCACAAATACCCAAAGGCAACACCGCAAGCGAAAAGGGCCGGGGTTCCCCCCCGGCCCTTCGCAATCCTGCGCGACGGATCAGCCCGCCAGCGCCTTGTTCAGGTATTCGTCGACCTTTTCCAGATAGCCCATGGTGGTCAGCCATTTCTGGTCGGGACCGACCAGCAGCGCCAGGTCCTTGGTCATATAGCCGTCCTCGACCGCCTGCACGGTCACGCGCTCCAGCGTCTCGGCAAAGTTCTTCAGCGCCGCGTTGTCGTCCAGCTTGGCGCGGTGCTTGAGGCCGCCGGTCCAGGCGAAGATCGAAGCGATCGAGTTGGTCGAGGTCTGGTTGCCCTTCTGGTGCTCGCGATAGTGGCGCGTCACCGTGCCATGCGCGGCCTCGGACTCGACGATCTTCCCGTCCGGCGTCATCAGCACCGAGGTCATCAGGCCCAGCGAGCCGAAGCCCTGCGCGACGGTGTCCGACTGCACGTCGCCGTCGTAGTTCTTGCAGGCCCAGACATAGCCGCCCGACCATTTCATCGCCGAGGCGACCATGTCGTCGATCAGGCGATGCTCGTAATGGATGCCCTTCTTCTTGAACTCGGCCTCGAACTCTTCCTCGTAGACCTTCTGGAACAGATCCTTGAAGCGGCCGTCATAGGCTTTCAGGATGGTGTTCTTGGTCGAGAGATAGACCGGATAGCCGCGGTTCAGCCCGTAGTTCATCGAGGCGCGGGCGAAGTCGATGATCGACTGGTCGAGGTTGTACATCGCCATGGCGACGCCGGCGCCGGGGGCCTGATAGACCTCGTGCTCGATGGTCTCGCCATCCTCGCCGACGAACTTGATCGTCAGCTTGCCCTTGCCCGGGAAGCGGAAATCGGTGGCCTTGTACTGGTCGCCGAAGGCGTGGCGGCCGACGACGATGGGCTGGGTCCAGCCGGGGACCAGCCGCGGCACGTTCTTGCAGATGATCGGCTCGCGGAAGATCACGCCGCCCAGGATGTTGCGGATGGTGCCGTTGGGCGATTTCCACATCTTCTTCAGGCCGAATTCCTCGACCCGCGCCTCATCCGGGGTGATGGTGGCGCATTTCACGCCGACGCCGTATTGCTTGATCGCCTCGGCCGCATCCACGGTGATCTGGTCCGAGGTGCGGTCGCGCTCCTCGATGCCCAGGTCGTAATATTTCAGGTCGATGTCCAGATAGGGCAGGATCAGCTTCTGCTTGATGAAGTCCCAGATGATCCGGGTCATCTCGTCGCCGTCGAGTTCGACGACGGGGTTCTCTACCTTGATCTTCGACATGGGTGGTCCCTTCGATTAGGATTCGGCTCGGTGGCGCTATAGCGGCATTCAATGCGAAAGGAAAGGCCGGTATGCCGTGGTATGCCGTTCATGATGCTGCCGACCATGCTGCGCGCGCAGAATGGCGGCACAAGGCGCGCAAGGCGCTGGCAGATATCCGCGCCGAACGCGCCGCGCCCGGTTTCGCGCCGCTGGAACGGCCGTTCCATTTGCGCGTATTCGGCGACTACGCCGCCGAAGCCGTCTGGCTTTGCGACGACGAGGGATGCCTTGCCGAAAGCGCCGCCGCGCTGCCGGTTGCAGCCAGCCTGGCGGCGCGTTGCCTGCTTTGGGCCGATTGCTACGAGACGCATGAGGACGCCTGGTTCGACCATGACCATGTCGCGGACTGGCCCGCCCCGCCCTTCAACCATTACCGGGCGATCAACCTGCGCGGCTTCTTCCTGGCCTGCGCGCTCAAGCGCGCCTTGCCCGATTGCCGGATCGAGTTCCTGGACGAATACCGCAACCTGCCCTGGCGCGACTACACCCCCGACGCAGAAGGCGAGAAGCCACCGCACCTGATCGAGATCACCGCCGAAACCATGCACCACGAAGCGGCAAGCCGGCGCAGGAAACCCTAGCCCTCCGGGCCGGTCGCAAAATAGACCCGCGCACTTTCGCTGAGCCAGGACCACAGCACCGGCGCACCGCGCTCGATGCGCAGGCCGACGCGCTCGACCAGCTGCTCATAGGTCACGCGGTATTCCGCCCAGGTGCCGCCGCCCGAGGCGATGTTCTGCATCACCGGCTGCGCCCGGTCCAGCGACTTGGCAAAGACCGCATCGGGGGTCTCGTTCGCCTCGAACTCGGCCCAGAGCGCGCGCAACCCGGCCCCCTGCGCCGCGGGCAGCAGGCCAAAGATGCGCTCGGCCGCCTCGGCCTCGGCCTGCAATTGCGCCGCGCCGTGATGGGCGCCGCCGCCCTGCGCATGGATCGGCACGTCGCCGGTGTCGATTTCGACCAGGTCATGGATCAGCAGCATGCGGATCACCCGGCCGATATCCACCCCTGCCCCGGCATGGGGCGCCATGACCAGCGCGTAAAGCGCCAGGTGCCAGCTGTGCTCGGCGCTGTTCTCGCGCCGCGAACCGTCGCACAGCAGGCTGGCGCGCAGCACCGATTTCAGCCGGTCGGCCTCGGCCAGGAAGGCCAGGCGCTGCGCCAGTTCGCCGCAGGGCGCGCGGCCCTCCAGCAGGGCCTGCGCCGCCTCCATCGCCTCGGGCCATTCCGTCCAGAGCCGCCGGGCGCGGCCCGAACCCATGTTGTCGCGCACGATGGCGACATGATCGGCCAGGGGCTCGGGCGCGCAAAGCACCTGGAACAGCGGCTGGACATGGTCCATGCGCTTGGCCATGCGGGCATCCGGGCTTTCGCCGGCCTCGAACTCCCGCCACAGCGCCAGCAATGCCTCGCCATCCGGCAGCATGCCGAACAGCCGGCGCGCCGCCGCCGCCTCGGCCGCCTGCACGGCAGCCGCGTCATGGGCCAGGTGGATCGGATGGTCGCCGCAGTCGATCTCGACCAGGTCATGCAGCAGCAGCATGGCGATGGCGCGGTCCGAGGCGCCGAAGACCAGCGCGTAAAGCGCCACATGCCAGCTGTGCTCGGCGCTGTTTTCCGGCCGCGACAGGTCCATCAGCACATTCGCCCGCTCGACGGATTTCAGCCGACAGGCCTCGGTCAGGAAGGCAAAGCGCAGGGTCAGGTCGGTCATGGCAAAAAGCCCCGGGGCCGGCCGCACCGGCCCGGTTTCCTATCGGGTGTTCTCGGTCAGGCGGCGGCGCACATAGGCCTGCACCGTATCGATCATCGGCTTCATGTGGATATCGTCGTCGCGGAAGAAATGGTCCGCGCCCTCGATTTCCTCATGGGTGATGGTGATGCCCTTCTGCTCGCGCAGCTTGGCGACCAGCGCATGGGTGTCCTTGGGCGGCGCCACCCGGTCGGCGGTGCCGTTGATGATCAGCCCCGAGGACGGGCAGGGCGCAAGGAACGAGAAATCATACATGTTCGCCGGCGGCGCGACCGAGATGAAGCCGGTGATCTCGGGGCGGCGCATCAGAAGCTGCATGCCGATCCAGGCGCCGAAGCTGAAGCCCGCGACCCAGCAATGCTTGGAATTGGGGTTCATCGCCTGCAGGTAGTCCAGCGCCGAGGCGGCATCCGACAGCTCGCCGATGCCCTGGTCGAACTCGCCCTGGCTGCGGCCGACGCCGCGGAAATTGAACCGCATGACGGTGAAACCCATGCGGTGGAAGGCATAGTGCAAATTGTAAACGACCCGGTTGTTCATCGTGCCGCCATATTGCGGATGCGGGTGCAGGATGATGGCGATGGGGGCGTCGGGGGCGGCTTGCGCGTGATAACGACCCTCGAGACGACCTTCGGGACCGGGGAAAATCAGTTCGGGCATGGGCTTCCTTTGAAACTCGGGTTCCTTGACCCTGTGACGGCGCGGCTCTAGATCGTCAATCTGGGAAGCGCGCCCGACATAGGCAAGACGCATTCAAGGACGGCGCCGGGGAATTAGCCGTTGGCTTGCGCGTCGTCAATGGTTTGCGGCTGGAGGAGAGGCAAGATGAAACTGTCCACCAAGGGACGTTACGCAATGGTCGCCCTGGTCGATCTGGCCATCGCCAAAGGCGACGAGCTGACCTCGCTGGCCGAGATCTCCAAGCGGCAGGACATCTCGCTGCCCTATCTGGAGCAGCTCTTCGTGCGGCTGCGCCGGGCCGGGCTGGTCGATTCGGTGCGCGGGCCGGGCGGCGGCTACCGGCTGGCCAAGGCGCCCGAGACGATCCGCGTGGCCGATGTGCTGGAGGCGGTGGACGAAACCGTCAGCGCGCTGCATGTCGGCGCCGGCGCCTCGGGCGGGGTCTCGGGCTCGCGCGCGCAGACGCTGTCGAACCGGCTGTGGGAAAGCCTGTCCGCGCATGTCTATGTGTTCCTGCACAATCATACGCTGGCGGATGTGGCGAGGAACCAGCTGCTGCCCTGCCCCGCCCTGCCCAAGATCCTGTCGATCGTGGACGACTAGGCCATGCGGGTGATGGTCGCCGGCCTGGGCAACATGGGGCGCAGCCACGCGCTGGCCTGGCTGAAGCAGCCGGGGGCCGAGATCGTCGGCCTGGTCAACCGCTCGCCCGTGGACCTGCCGCCCGAACTGGCCGCGATCCCGCAAAGCCAGGATTTCCACGAGGCGCTGCACCGCCTGCGCCCCGACGTGGCGGTGATCGCCACCTATTCCGACAGCCATGCCGAATATGCCATCGCCGCCATGCGGGCCGGCGCGCATGTCTTCGTCGAAAAGCCCCTGGCCACCACGGTCGAGGACGCCCGCCGCGTGGTCGAATGCGCCGGCGAGACCGGCCGCAAGCTGGTCGTCGGCTACATCCTGCGCCACCATCCCAGCTGGCAGCGCCTGATCGACGAGGCCCGCGCCCTTGGCGGGCCCTATGTCTTCCGGCTGAACCTGAACCAGCAAAGCTCGGGCCCGACCTGGCAGGTCCACAAGGCGCTGATGCACACCACGCCGCCCATCGTCGATTGCGGCGTGCATTACGTCGATGTCATGTGCCAGATCACCGACGCCCCCCCGGTCGAGGTGCGCGGCATGGGCCTGCGCCTCTCGGACGAGATCGCGGCGGATATGTACAATTACGGCCATTTCCAGGTGCTGTTCCAGGACGGCTCGCTGGGCTGGTACGAGGCCGGCTGGGGGCCGATGATGTCCGACAGCGCCTTTTTCGTGAAGGACGTGGTCAGCCCCCGCGGTGCCGTCAGCATCCGCATGCCCGAGGATGCGCGCTCGGACGACATCGACACCCATACCCGGACCGCCACCCTGCGCCTGCATCGCATCGGCGAGCCGGACCAGGACATCTCGATGCGGGACGAACCCGGCCACCAGCAGCTTTGCGACGCCGAGGCCGCCTTCATGGCGCGCGCCATCGCCGGGGACATGGACCTGGAGCGGCACATGCGCGACGCGGTCTCCTCGCTCGCCGTCTGCCTTGCCGCCGACGAATCGGTGCGCACGGGCCAGCCGGTGCGATTGCGCATCTGACGCGCCCTGTCGCGCCCATCGTCACGCGCCCGTCACGCTTTCTTGCGAAATGCGGCCCGTGGCCCTAAATGAGCCATTCGTTTTCCGCTTTCACGGTCGCAAGGCCAGAGGTTCCGCGCCATGTCCGATCTGCAGACGCCCTATTACCTGATCGACCTCGCGAAGCTGCGGGTGAACATGGAGCGAATCCACTATCTGCGCGAACGCTCGGGCGCGAAATGCCTGCTGGCGCTGAAATGCTTCGCCACCTGGTCGGCCTTCGACTTCATGCGCGACTTCATGGACGGCACCACCTCGTCCTCGCTGTTCGAGCTGCGGCTGGGGCACGAGGAATTCGGCAAGGAAACCCATGCCTATTCCGTCGCCTGGGCCGATCACGAGATCGACGAGGCGCTGGGTTACGCCGACAAGATCATCTTCAACAGCCTGGGCCAGCTCGACCGCTATGGCGCGCGGGCCAAGGCGCGCGGCATCGCCATGGGGCTGCGGCTGAACCCGCGCTTCTCGACCAGCGGCTTCGACCTGGCCGACCCGGCCCGCCCCTTCTCGCGGCTGGGCGAATGGGATCTGAACCGGCTGGAGGCGGCGCTGGACCGCATCTCGGGCGTGATGATCCACTACAATTGCGAGAATGCGGATTTCGAGCTGTTCGACGCCCAGCTGGGCCGGATCGAGGCCGAGTTCGGCGGCTTCCTGGAAAGGCTCGACTGGGTCAGCCTGGGCGGCGGCATCCATTTCACCGGCGAGGGCTATCCGCTGGACCGTCTTGCCGACCGGCTCAAGGCGTTCTCGGAACGTTTCGGCGTGCAGGTCTTCCTGGAACCGGGCGAGGCCAGCATCACCCGCTCGACCACGCTGGAGGTCACGGTCCTGGACACCATCCACCACGGCAAGGACGTGGCCATCGTGGACAGCAGCATCGAGGCGCATATGCTCGACCTGCTGATCTATCGCGAGACGGCGAAGCTGCCGCAGGAGGGCGAGCATCCCTGGCAGATCGCCGGCAAGACCTGCCTCGCGGGCGACATCTTCGGCGAGGGCCGCTTCCCGCAGCCGCTGAAGGTCGGCGACCGCATCAGCATCGCCGATGCCGGCGGCTATACCATGGTCAAGAAGAACTGGTTCAACGGCGTGCCCATGCCCGCCATCGCCATCCGGGCCGAGGACGGAACGATCCGCGAGGTCCGCCGGTTCACCTATGACGACTACAAAGCCAGCCTGTCCTGACCAGGCGCAAGCCATCCCCTTTCCTTAGCCCCCGAAAAGGAGACTGAATTGGCCAAGAACGTGCTCATCATCGGCGCCGGCGGCGTCGCCCAGGTGGTCGCGCATAAGGTGGCGCAGAACGCCAAGGAATTCGGAACGCTGCATATCGCCAGCCGAACCGTGTCCAAGGCCGAGAAGATCATCGCGAGCATTCGTGAAAAGGGCCATTCGGTCGAATTCACCGCGCATCCGCTGGACGCCATGGACAGCGCCGCCGTGGCCGCGCTGATCCGCCAGATCGACGCCGGCATCGTCGTCAACGTCGGCTCGGCCTTCGTCAACATGACCGTCCTGCAGGGCTGCATCGAGACCGGCGCCGCCTATATCGACACCGCGATCCACGAAGATCCGACCAAGATCTGCGAGACGCCGCCCTGGTATGCCAATTACGAATGGAAGCGGCGCGAGGATTGCGAGAAGGCCGGCGTCACCGCCATCCTGGGCGCGGGCTTCGACCCCGGCGTGGTCAACGCCTATGCCCGGCTGGCCGAGGACGAATATTTCGACAAGATCGACTCGATCGACATCGTGGACATCAATGCCGGCTCCCACGGCCGCTATTTCGCCACCAATTTCGACCCCGAGATCAACTTCCGCGAATTCACCGGCACGGTCTATTCCTGGCAGGGCGGCGAATGGCGGCAGAACCAGATGTTCGAGGTCGGCCGCGAATGGGATCTGCCCGTCGTCGGCAAGCGCACCGCCTACCTGTCCGGCCATGACGAGGTACACAGCCTCTCGGCCCGCTACAAGGACGCCGACGTGCGCTTCTGGATGGGCTTCGGCGAGCATTACATCAATGTCTTCACCGTGCTGAAGAACCTCGGCCTGCTTTCCGAACAGCCGGTCACGACCGCCGAGGGGCTGGAGGTCGTGCCGCTGAAGGTGGTCAAGGCCGTGCTGCCCGACCCGGCCAGCCTCGCCCCCGATTACGAGGGCAAGACCTGCATCGGCGACCTGGTCAAGGGCACGCTGGACGGCAAGCCGGGCGAGGTGTTCATCTACAACGTCGCCGACCACAAGGACGCCTATAACGAGGTCGGCAGCCAGGGCATCAGCTACACCGCGGGCGTGCCCCCGGTCGCGGCGGCGATCCTGATCGCGCGCGGCACCTGGGACGTGAAGCGCATGGTCAATGTCGAGGATCTGCCCGCCCGCCCCTTCCTGGAACTGCTGGGCGACCTGGGCCTGCCCACCCGCGTCATCGACGCCACGGGCGACCACCCGCTGTAAGCGCGGCCCGGCCGGCTGGCCGAAAACGCCCGCGGCGGGGGAACCCGGCCGCGGGCTTGGCGTTTCCCCCGCGCAAAGCGGAGAGGGGGATGCATGCCGCCGGATCGGGAACACCGCAGCCACATGTTTCCCTTTGCCGCACCCGCCGACAAGGGCGGGGCCAAGGTGGCCAACTGGGCCGTGATCGGCATCTTCCTCATCCTGCTGTTCAGCTTCTTCGCGCAAGCGCGCAGTTTCCTGATGCCGGTGACGCTGGCGATCCTGCTGTTCTTCGTCTTCGTGCCCTTCCGCCGGCTGATGGAGCGGCTGGGCATCGGGGCCATCGTCACCGCGGCCATCGTCTCGCTGGGCCTGGTGGTGGCGGTGGTGCTGATCGGCTTCGCCATCTCGGGCCCGGCCAATCGCCTGATCGAGAACGCGCCGCAGATCACCGAGCGGCTGGAACAGCGATTCGCCGAGATTCGCAGCAATTTCCATGGCCTGGAACGCGCCGCCGAAAAAATCGACGAGATCGCCGGCGGCGGCGCGGCCCCGCCCGGGCCCGCCACATCGCCCGGCGAGACGCCGCCGGATGCGACGCTGACCGGCACGCTCAGCGCCATCCCCGCCCCCGGCACGCCGCAACCGCCCGACCAGCAGATCCAGGTCGAGGTGAACGCCACCCCCGAGACCTCGACCCTGGCCAGCGTGCTGAACCTGGGTCCGGCCTTCGCCGGCCAGATCATCTTCACGCTGTTTTTGCTGTTCTTCCTGATCTCCTCGGGCGACCTGCTGTATCTCAAGATCGTGCAGAGCTTCGATTCCATGCGCGAAAAGCGCGCGGCCTACCTGGCGCTGCGCGAGATCGAGGACAGCCTGGGCGCCTATCTGGGCGCGATCACCCTGATCAATGCCTGCCTGGGGCTGGCCATCGGGCTGGCCATGTGGGTCTGGGGCATGCCCAGCCCGGTGCTGTTCGGACTGGCGGCCTTCCTGCTGAACTTCATCCCCTACCTGGGCTCGGTCGCCGGCATCGTCATCGCGACGCTCGTCGGGGTCTTCGTCTTCGACGACCTGTTCACGCCGCTGATGATCGGCCTGACCTACCTGGGCCTGACCGCGCTGGAAGGACAGCTCATCACCCCCTATCTCGTCTCGCGCCGCTTGCAGCTGAACACGGTGGTGGTGTTTCTGACCGTCGCGCTCTGGGCCTGGCTTTGGTCGGTGATCGGCATGATCGTCGCCGTGCCGCTGCTGGTGGTGATGCGGGTGCTTGCCGAACATATTCCCGGCCTGCAGAAATTCGGCAATTTCCTGGCCGGCGAGGATCCGCCTGCGCTGGAGGACGAGGACGAAGAGGAGGCGCGCGAACTGGTCGAGGCCGGCGGCAATGCGCAGGATGCCGCCCAGGCCGGCACCGCCACGATGGTCCTGGCCACCAAGGAGTGATCGCGCTCTGGATCACGCCGCAAAACATGGCATCATCGCGACGCCATCCATGGACGAATCGCGACAGATGCCCGAACCCGACCTTACGCCCGACCCCAGCCAGCCGCGACTGCGCATCGGCTTCCTGCTGACGCCGCGCTTCACGCTGTCGGCCTTTGCCACCTTCGTGGACGTGCTGCGGCTGGCGGCCGACGATGGCGACGGCTCGCGCCCGATCCGCTGCCGCTGGCGGGTGCTGTCGTCGGACATGGCGCCGGTACAATCCTCCTGCGGGATACGCATCGAGCCGGACGAGCGGCTGGGCGACCCCGCGCGCTTCGACTATATCATCACCGTGGGCGGGCTGATCGACGGCGGCCCCGGCCTTTCGCCGGAACAGGGCGCCTTCCTGCGCCGCGCCGCCCTGGCGCGGGTGGCGCTTGGCGGGCTTTGCACCGGGGTCTTCGCCATGGCCCGCATCGGGCTGATGGACGGCTATCGCTGCTGCGTCAGCTGGTTCCATCACCAGGATTTCCTGGCCGAGTTCGAGCGGATGCGCCCGGTCTCGGACCAGATCTTCGTGGTGGACCGCGACCGGCTGTCCTGCTCGGGCGGGGTCAGCGCCGCGCATCTGGCCGCCTTCCTGGTCGACCGCCACCTGGGCCGGGCCGCCGCGCGCAAGGCGCTGTCGATCCTGATGATCGACGAGCCGATGGCCGGTGACCGCCCGCAGCCCGGCCTGCCGCTGGAACTCAACGCCCGCGACCCGCTGGTGCGCCGCGCGCTGCTGGCCATGCAGCAGAACCTGCATGCGCCCTTGTCCATCGCCCGCATCGCCAGGGATCTGGGCGTCGGGCGGCGCAAGCTGGAACGGCATTTCAACGCCGACCTGGGCATCCCGCCCGCCGATGCCTCGATCCGCATCCGGCTGGCGCAGGCGCGCATGCTGCTGGCGCGCACCGACCGCACCGTCACCCGCATCGCCGAGGAGACCGGCTTCTGCGACGCCTCGCACCTGATCCGGGTCTTCCGCGAGACCGAGGGCACCACCCCCGACCTTTGGCGCCAGAACCGCGTCCCCCTGGCGCAGGACGCGCCCTGACCGGCCGTTGCACGGCGCCACCCGGCAACGTGCCGGGCCGCGCCCGATAATGCGTGGCGATTTCGGATGAGGAGAGGGTGAGATGCCGAACAAGGCCACGGTCAGGGGCGTTTTGATGGATGCGACGCTTGCGCCGATCGCTTCGGGCAAGATCGTCGCGACGCTTCAGGGCTCGGACATATTCGACGGCGGGCTGCGGGTGGTGACGCAGCAGGTCGAGGCGACGACGGATGCGCAGGGCGGCTGGTCGCTGGATCTGATCGTGAACGGCGAGGGGGAGCGGGCGGGCACGACCTGGACGATCGCGGGCTACAACCAATATGTGGCCAAGGTGTTCGAGGCGAAATCGCTGTTTTTGGCCTCGGCGCTGGCGACGACGCTGGGCGATCTGGAGCGGAGCAGCGCGCAGAACCTGCGGGCCGCGCGCGAGGGCAACGCGGCGCGGCTGATCAGCGTCCCGGATTACGACCGCTACCTGGCCCTGCCCGAAAGCCAGAGGCGGCCGAACGACCTGGTGCTGGTCAAGCCGCAGTAGCGCCTCGCCGGGTGGGCGGTGCAGGGCGGTCCCGCTTGGCGGGGCCGCCTTTTTTCATGCGCGGGTTCGCGGCGATGCGCCGCACGCGGCACATGGGCGCCGCGACCGCCCCGGCAGGATGGCAACACCGGCGCGGGCAAAGGGAACCTTCGCACCGACCTCTCGTTGAACTCGGCGGCAAACGGCCTATTCTGCAACCGGGCCCTTGTTCCATCACGAAAGGACGAAGCCGGATGACCAACCAGACGCAGGCCAGCGCCCAAGCTGCCTTGGACGAAATCCAGACCGTGACCGCGGTCGTCCTGCCCGAACCCCCCGCCGCCGCGCCGACGCTGACCGAGGCAGAACCCGCCGTCGCCGAGGAAATCCGCAAGCGCATGGCCGAGGTCGACATCCGCGATTCGGGCTCGATCGTGCATTTCGGCGCCCGCGCCCAGAACGAATTGCAGGAAATCAGCCAGGCCATGCTGGCGGATGTCAAGAACAAGGACGTTGGCCCGGCCGGCGAATCGCTGCGCGAGATCGTGACCACCATCCGCGGCTTTTCCGTCAGCGAACTCGACGTGCGGCGCGAGCGCAGCTGGTGGGAAAGGCTGCTGGGCCGCGCCGCACCCTTCGCCAAGTTCGTGGCGAATTACGAGGAGGTGCAGGGCCAGATCGACCGCATCGCCATGGACCTGGACCAGCACCAGCACCGGCTGCTCAAGGACATCAAGTCGCTGGACCTGCTTTATCAGCGCACGCTGAACTTCTATGACGAACTGGCGCTCTATATCGCCGCGGGCGAAGAGAAGCTGGCCCAGATCGACCGCGACGAGATCCCCGCCCGGGAAGCCGCCGTCGAATCCGCGGCCGAGAACGACAAGGTCATGGCGGCGCAGGAGCTGCGCGACCTGCGCTCGGCCCGCGACGACCTGGAGCGGCGGGTCCACGACCTCAAGCTGACGCGGCAGGTGACGATGCAGTCGCTGCCCTCGATCCGGCTGGTGCAGGAAAACGACAAGTCTCTGGTCACCAAGATCAATTCGACGCTGGTGAACACCGTGCCGCTGTGGGAGACGCAGCTGGCCCAGGCCGTCACCATCCAGCGCAGCGCCGAAGCCGCCCGCGCGGTCAAGGAGGCGAACGACCTGACCAACGACCTTCTGACCGCCAACGCCAAGAACCTGCGCGAGGCCAATGCCCAGATCCGCACCCAGATGGAGCGTGGCGTCTTCGACATCGAGGCGGTGCGCACCGCCAATGCCGAGCTGATCTCGACCATCGAGGACAGCCTGCGCATCGCCGACGAGGGCCGCACCCGGCGCGCCGCCGCCGAGGAAGACCTCAAGGCGATGGAGGCCGAGTTGCGCAAGACGCTCGCCTCGGCCGGCGCCCGATCCGCAACCCCCGCAGCCAAGACGCCGTGACCCTGCCAGCCCGATCCCACCTGCCTCTTTCCGCAGCCCTCGCGGCGCTGGCGCTGCTTGCCGCCTGTACGCCGGAGCCGCCGGCCGAGGCGCCGCCCCCCGCGGTCGAGGCACCGCCGCCGCCCGAACGCCCCGACCCGCCGGTCGACCTGGCGGCGCTGCGCCGCGAGCGCGCGGAAAGCGCCCGTGCCGCCAAGGCGCGCGCCGAGGCCGCCGCCGCCTCGCCCGCCAGCCGCAACATGCGCGACTATCTTGCCGGGGTCGAGCAGGCGCTGATCGCCCGCGGCAGGCTGCGCACTGACAGCGGCGACGAAATCGCGCTGACGCCGGAAAAGCTGGCCGACACCTTCATCGAGGTCGCGCTTTACGACGAATATGTGCGCGAGGGCGGCAAGCTGGTCTCGCGCCCGACGCCGGCGCCCTTGCGGCGCTGGCAGCAGCCGGTGGCGCTGCGGCTGGAATTCGGCGATTCGGTCGCCCCCGACCAGCGCGCCCGCGACCGCGCCGAGATCGCTGGCTTCGCCGCCCGGCTTGCCCGCATCAGCGGCCATCCGGTCGCGCTGACCGGCGGCGCCGGCAATGTCACCGTGCTGATCCTGAACGAGGACGAGCGCCGCGCCATCGGCCCGCGCCTGGCCGCGCTGGTGCCCGGCATCCCGCCCGGCGACATCGCCGCCCTGCGCGATCTGGCGCCGCAGAACTATTGCACGGTCTTCGCCTATTCCAACGGCAATTCCCCGGTCTATGCGCAGGCGGTGGCGCTGATCCGGGCGGAGTTGCCGCCGCGCATGCGCCGGTCCTGCATGCACGAGGAACTGGCGCAGGGCATGGGGCTGGCCAATGACAGCCCCCGCGCGCGCCCCTCGATCTTCAACGACAACGAGGAATTCGCCTATCTGACCCGGCATGACGAGCTGCTGCTGCAGATCCTCTACGATGCCCGGCTGCGCCCCGGCATGACCGAGGCCGAGGTCCGCCCCATCGTGCTGCAAATCGCCCGCGAACTGCTGGACACCGAAGCATAGGCCCGCCGCTCGGGTCTTGACGCCGGGCGGCTGCGGGGCACTATCGCAGGCAGGCGTCCCGCAGAGCGAAAGGCAGCCCCCATGAGCATCTTCGACATTCTCGGCGGCGAGTTCATCGAGATCATCGAATGGACCGACGACACCCGCGACACCATGGTCTGGCGCTACCCGACCGTCGGCAAGGCGATCAAATACGGCGCCAAGCTGACCGTGCGCGAGGGCCAGGCCGCCGTCTTCATCCACGAGGGGCAGCTGGCGGACGTGTTCCAGCCCGGCCTCTACATGCTCGAGACGAACAACCTGCCGGTCCTGACCCGGTTGCAGCACTGGGACCACGGCTTCCGCAGCCCCTTCAAGTCCGAGATCTATTTCGTCAACACCACCCGCTTCAACGACCTGAAATGGGGCACCAGGAACCCGGTGATCGCGCGCGACCCGGAATTCGGCCCGGTGCGCATCCGCGCCTTCGGCACCTATTCCATGCGCGTGACCGACCCCGGCCGCTTCATGACCGAGATCGTCGGCACCGACGGCGAATTCACCCGCGACGAGATCAGCTTCCAGCTGCGCAACATCATCGTGCAGGAGTTTTCGCGCATGATCGCCGGCTCGGGCATCCCGGTGCTGGACATGGCGGCCAATACCGGCGATCTGGGCCAGATGGTCGCCAAGGCGATCGGCCCGACCGTCGCCGCCTATGGCCTGGCCATCCCGGAATTCTACATCGAGAACATCAGCCTGCCCGACGAGGTGGAAAAGATGCTCGACAAGCGCACTTCGATGGGCATCGTCGGCGACCTGAACCGCTTCGGCCAATATGCCGCATCCGAGGCGATGCTGAACGCCTCGAACCAGCCCGGCGGCATGGGGGCGGGAATGGGCGCGGGCATCGGCGCCGGGCTTGGCGCGGGCATGGGCGCCGCCATGGCGCAGCGCGGCCCCTGGGGCGCCGTGCCCCAGCAGCAGGCGCCGCAGACCCCGCCGCCGCTGCATCCCGAAACCGTCTGGCACATCGCCGTGAACGGCCAGGCCGACGGCCCCTATGGCCGCGCCCATCTCGGCCGCCTGGTGCGCGAGGGCGGCTTCACCCGCGAAACGCTGGTCTGGACCCCCGGCCAGGACGGCTGGAAACCGGCCGAGGAGGTCGCCGAACTCGCCCAGCTCTTCACCGTCGCGCCGCCGCCCCCGCCGCCGATCCCGAAGGCGGAGTAAGCCGCCGGAATGCCGACCCCGCCCTCGGAATACCGCTATCCTTGCGAGAATTGCGGCGCCAGCCTGGAATTCTCGCCGGGCCAGCAAAGCCTGGTCTGCCCCTATTGCGGGCATGAAAGCCATATCGGCCCCGGCCCCGCCCGCGCGCCCTCGCGCCAGGCGCAGCAGGGGCCATGGGGCGAAAGCGCCATCCTGCTCGACCCGGCGACCGGGCGGGCGCTGCAATGGGACGGCGGGCACAAGGCGCCGCAATTGCAGGAACTGCCGCTGGAACACGGGCTGTCGCTGGACCGGCACAGCGACCTGACCGAGACGATACGCACCCTTTCCTGCCCGAATTGCGGCGCCAAGGTCGAGATCACCAGCGACCGCCACGCCTCGGCCTGCCCGTTCTGCGCCACCGCCGTCGTCACCGACACCGGGACGACGCGCCACATCAAGCCGCAGGGCGTGCTGCCCTTCGTCATCACCGAGGCGCAGGCGAAAGCCGCGCTCGAGGACTGGCTCAAGGGGCTCTGGTTCGCGCCGACGGGCCTGACCGCCTATGCCCGGCGCGGCAAGAAGATGAGCGGGGTCTATTCGCCCTTCTGGACCTTCGACGCCGACACCGCCTCGCGCTACAGCGGCGCCCGCGGCGACTGGTATTACGAAACCGTCTATGTCACGCAGATGGTGAACGGCCGCCAGCAGCGGGTGGCGCAGCAGGTGCGCAAGACGCGCTGGACCCCGGTTTCGGGCCAGGTGGCGCGGAATTTCGACGATGTGCTGGTGCTGGCCTCGACCTCGCTGCCGCGCCGCATCACCGATGCGCTGACGCCTTGGGATCTGTCGCATCTGGTGCCCTACCGGCCCGAATACCTCGCCGGTTTCCTGGCCGAGGGCTATACGATCCCGCTGGGCTCCGGCCATGACATCGCCCGGCAGGAAATGGCCGGGGTAATCGCCATGGACGTGCGCCGCGCCATCGGCGGCAACGAACAGCGCGTCACCGGCATCGAGACCCGCTTCGCGAACGAGACCTTCAAGCATATCCTGCTGCCGGTCTGGACCGCCGCCTATCGCTACAACGGCAAGAGCTATCGTTTCGTGGTCAACGGCCAGTCCGGCCGCGTGCAGGGCGAACGGCCCTGGTCTGCCTGGAAGATCGCCCTTGCCGTGCTGCTGGCGCTGGCGCTGCTTCTGGCGGCGCTGTGGCTGAACGAGCGCGGCGGTTTCATCCGCATCGGCGCGGCCCCGATCACGCAGGATATTTCCATCGCCGACAGTTACCGCTATCAGGAGACAGGAACGGGCTGACGAAGGAAGGGGAGGGCCATGATCCTTTGCGCCGGGGAATCGCTGATCGACATGGTGCCCGAGGGCGCCAATTACCGGCCGCTGCCCGGAGGCGCGGTCTACAACACCGCCATCGCGCTCGGCCGCATGGGGGCGCAGACGGGCTATCTCTGGCCGATCTCGCGCGACACGTTCGGCGAGACGCTGCTGCGCCCGCTGGCCGAGGCCGGGGTGGATACCGGGCTTTGCCCGCGCAGCGACCGGCTGACCACACTGGCCTTCGTGACCCTGACCGGTGGCGAGGCACGCTATTCCTTCTATGACGAGGGCTCGGCCGGGCGCATGTTCGCCCCCGAAGACCTGCCCGAGATCCCCGATACCGTCTCGGCGCTGTTCATCGGCGGCATCAGCCTGGTGCCGGACCCCTGCGGCGCCGCCGTCGAGGCGCTGGTGGAGCGCGTGCGCCACCGCGTGCCGGTGATGCTGGACCCCAACATCCGCCCCTTCTTCATCGCCGACGAGACGGCCTATCGCGCCCGGCTCGACCGGCTCATCGCCATGGCCGACCTGGTCAAGCTCTCGGGCGACGACCTCGACTGGCTGATGCCGGGCGCAAGCTTCGAGGAGGCCGCCGCCGCGATCCTGTCCCGCGGGCCGCGGGTGGTCTTCCAGACCGGCGGTTCGGCCGGCGCGCGCGCGCATTGGTCGGGCGCGCCGCTCTCTGCCCGGGCGGTGCGGGTCGAGGTCGCCGACACGATCGGCGCCGGCGACACCTTCAATGCCGGCGTCCTGGCCGCGCTGGACCGCGCCGGGGTGCTGACGCGCCAGGGGCTGGAGACGCTGGCGCCGGAATCCATCGCCCAGGCGCTCGCGCTCGGCACAAGCGCGGCGGCGATCACCGTCTCGCGCCCCGGCGCCGACCCGCCCTGGGCGCATGAACTGGCCGCCCTGCCGGGCTGAAGGACGGCAGCGCCGGCGCTTTCACCGTTTCCCAAATACCCCGGCGCAAGGCGGCAACTCCGGCGCCGCGCGCCTTCCGGGCAACCCGTCCGGCAAGCCGCTGGCGGGGGGCGACAGCCGGGCCGGGCATTTCCGGACAAGGCGTCTTGAAACCCCGGCCGCCTGTCCCAAGATAGAACCACCGAACCGCGGCAACCGTCAGGAGACCGAATGCCTGCACAAGGCAAAGGCCCGCCTTCCGGCGATCCCGATCCCGGTCCGGCGGCCGGGAACCAGGATCTGCGGCCGGGAAACGGCCCGCCTTGGCGGCGTGAGCATCTTTCGGACGTGCTGACCCGAATCGCCGGCGACACCAGCCGCGACAGGCTCAGCGTCACCGACCTGCTGATCCTGCTGGAGGGGCGTGCGACCGCCGGGCTTCTGCTGCTGTTCGCCTTTCCTAACATCCTGCCCATGCCGCCGGGCACCTCGGGCATCCTGGGCCTGCCGCTGGTCTATCTCTCGTTCCAGATGATGCTGGGCCAAAGGCCCTGGCTGCCGCGCTTCATCGCCCAGCGGTCGCTGCCGCGCGCGGATTTCGCGGCGATCCTCGCGCGCTGCGCGCCCGCCCTGGTCCGGGCCGAAAGGCTGCTCATCCCCCGCATCCTGCCCCTGTCCTCACCCTTGGCGGTGCGGCTGGTGGGCGGGCTTTGCCTGGGACTTTCGATCGTGCTGCTGCTGCCGATCCCGCTCGGCAACATGCTGCCGGCGCTGGCCCTCGCCATCCTCGCGCTTGGCGTGCTGGAGCGGGACGGGCTGTGGATCGTCGGGGGCGGCCTGCTGGCCATCCTGGCCTTTGCCATCATCTGGGGCGTCATCTGGGCATTCATCCGCGGCCTGTCCCTGCTGTTCGCCTGAGCCATCCGGGCCGGGCGATCACCCGCCGGAAGATGCCAGGGACGGCGGCACAGGCCGGAAAGCCGAAGGCGGGCCGCAGCCGGAACAGCCGGACATGCCGCGCGGCCGGGCCGGACGAAAAGCGCCATGGTGCCGGCGACCTCCTCCAGCGTCACCGCCTGCAATGGCCCGGTATCAGGGTCGCCAGCCCGCGGATCAACCCGCCGGCCACCCAGCCGCTTGCCGGCTGGAAAGGCCGAGACCTGATGCCGGTCCACCGCAATGACCGGGAAACGCAGCGCCCGACGCGTCCCCGCCGCCGCACAGGCGCGAAACAGGGCCTCGGCCCCGGCGACCGGGACGGCCGAGGCATCCTGGCAAGCATTGTCCCGGAGCGTGCCCACGCAGCCTACCGCCGCGTCGATGTCGCGAAGATGCGACTGCCGGCCTCCGACCCGGTGGCCTGCCGGAAATCCGCACAGACCCGGTGCGAGACCGTGCCAGGCAGCGCCGGCACAGCGCGGCGAACGGCTATCCAGGACGGGACGAACCTCCGGCAGGCGGCATTGTGCAGCGCCGGGCCGCGGAGCCGGAACAATGTCCGCCCAGGGTGGTTATACACGCATAACGTGTCCGAAGATCGCCGGCGCAACCCCGTTCAAGGCTGCCGCGACCCGCATTTCGATCGTGCTTTCGTCAAGGTTTTTCCAGTCGTGCCGCAGGCGTTCTTCCATCGCACCAGGAGGAAAACACCATGCCGCACCGGATCCCGCCCCCCGAGGCAAGGCGCTTGCAGCCTGCCTGCTGCTTGCCGCCTGCACCGCGACGCCGACCGCAGGCCCGGACAAGGGCCATGACATACAGGTCTCGTCGCCGGGCCTGGTCGAGTGCAGCGCCCCCAGCCCGCAGGTCGTCCAATCCGGCCTGAACGCGACCAACCGCGCGCGCAGCCGGGCCGGGCTGCCGGCGCTTCAGGCCGATGCCCTGCTGTCGCAGGCCGCCGCCGCCCATGCCTGCGACATGGCGCAGCGCGGCCGGATGAGCCATGCCGGCAGCCGCAGCAGCGGCCCGGCACAAAGGCTCAAGGCGCTGGGATATGCGCCGCGCATCACCGCCGAGAACATCGCCGCGGGGCCCTATGGCACCGAACAGGTGCTGGGGGAATGGAACAGCTCCAGCGGGCATCTGGCCAATATCCTGATCCCGCAGCTGCGGCAGTTCGGCATCGGCCATGCCACCGGCGCGGATGGCCGGACCCGCTTCTGGTCGGCGGTCTATGCCGCCCCGGCCGGGCGCTGAGCGCAGGGGATCGGCCGCAGCGCCGCCGCCCTATCGCGCCGCGGCCTGCATGCCCTGGCCTGCCTGAACCGCGGTGACGGCGGCCGCGTCGACGATGTCCTGCACCGAGCAGCCGCGCGACAGGTCGTTGGCGGGTTTAGCGAGGCCCTGGAGGATGGGTCCGATGGCGGTAAGGCCGCCGAGGCGCTCGGCAATCTTGTAGCCGATATTGCCCGCGGCCAGGTCGGGAAAGACAAAGACGTTCGGCCGCCCCGACAGCCGGCTTGCCGGCGCCTTCCTGGTCCGGATCGCCTCGTCCAGCGCCGCGTCAAACTGCATCTCGCCGTCCACCTCCAGCTCGGGGGCGGCGGCGCGGATCAGCGCCAGCGCCTCGCGGATGCGGCCAAGGCTCGGGTGATCGGCCGAACCCGCGGTCGAGAAGGACAAAAGCGCCACCCGCGGCTCCTCGGCCAGCAGCCGGCGGCAGCTTGCGGCGGCCGAAAGCGCGATGGCGGCCAGTTCCTGCGCATCGGGCTGGATCACCAGCCCGCAATCGGCGAAGATCATGCCGCCCTTGATCGGCGCATCGGGTCCGCAGGACAGCATCAGGAAAAAGCTGGACACGATCCCCGCATCCGGCGCCCGGCCGATGATCTGCAACGCGGCGCGGACGGTATCGGCGGTGGTGGCGACGGCGCCGCCCAGCGTGCCGTCGGCCTGGCCCAGCCGCACCCGCATCGCCGCCTGGCGGATCGGGTCGCGCATCTCGTCGCGCGCGCGCTCGGCGGTCATGCCCCTGGCCGCGCGCAGCCGGTGCCAGTGGTCGGCCAGTTCCGCCAGGTCCGGCGCGCCCGCCGGGTCGATGCGGCCGGCGCCGGGGATCCGGGGCCCGCCCATCAGGGTGACGCGGGCCAGCCCCTCGGCCAGCAGCCGGCGGGCGGCCTCGGCCACGCGCGGGTCGTCGCCCTCGGCCAGGATGATGTGGCGATCCAGCGCCCTGGCGGTCTCGTGGATGCGGTCGAGCGGTTTCATGGCGTTACCCCAAAAGATGCAGGCCGGCGGTGACGAAGACGGCCAGGAACACGGTCTCGGCCAGGATCAGCGCGATGGCGCCGGTGCCGACCTCGAGCATCTTGCCGAGCGAAGTCTTGATGCCGACCGCGGCAATGGCGATCAGCAGCGCCCAGCGAGAAAGCTGGCCGGCGAAATCCGAGACCCCCTGCGGGATCAGCCCCAGGCTGTTCAGCCCCGCCAGCGCCAGAAAGCCGATGACGAAGCCCGGCAAGAGCGGCGGCGCCTTGCCGCCATCGGCATCGGCCAGCCCGCGCGCCCGGATCGCCAGCGAAAAGCACAGCACCACCGGCGCCAGCATGGAAACGCGGATCAGCTTGACCAGTGTCGCGGTCTCGCCCGTCTCGGGGCCGATGGAAAAGCCGGCGCCGACCACCTGGGCCACGTCATGGATGGTGCCGCCCAGGAAGACGCCGGAATCGCGCGCCGTGAAGCCGAAAAGCCCGGCCAGCATCGGGTAAAACACCATGGCCACGGTCGAAAGCACGGTAACGGACAGCACGGTGAAGACCAGGTCGCGCTCGGATTTCTCGTACCGCGGCAGAACGGCGGCGATGGCCATGGCCGCCGAGGCGCCGCAGATCGCCACCGAGCCGCCGGTCAAGAGCGCAAAGCGCCAGCCGCGGCCGACCAGCCGGCTGGCGGCAAGGGCAAACAGGATGGTCAGCACCACGCCCGCCACCACCAGCGCGATGGCGCCCGGCCCCAGCGCCGCCAGCATGCCGGCCGAGATGCGCGCGCCCAGAAGCGCCACCCCCAGCCGCAGAACGGTGCGGGCGGTAAAGGCGATGCCGGGGGCGGTGCGGGTGCCGTCCTCGGCCAGGAAGTTCAGCGCCAGGCCCAGGAGCAGCGCCAGCAGCATGGCGGGGGCGCCGTAATGATCCGACAGGAATTGCGCCGTGGCCGCGACCAGGGCCGAGACGGCGAAGCCCGGAAAGGCTTCCTCGATCAGGCCGCGCGAAGGGATCATGGTGGAAATCATCGTCCTCACCGGGATGCGGGGATGGGCCGGGGCGCTTGCCGCGCGCCGGGCGATGTCATGGGGGTCGCGGGTGGCACCGGGCCGCCGAAGGGGGCTCTGCCCCCCGCGCTTGCGCGCGCCCCCCGGGAGTATTTGGGAAACGGTGAAAGGCAGGGAGCGCCGCTGCCTTCCGCCGCCTCCCCCCGGTCAGGCCGCGCCCTGCTGCGGGCGCATGTCGGCCGGGTCGATGCCGGCCACAACCACCGGCTTCTTCATCGCGTCGCGGCGGAAGGGCTCGCCCAGTTCCTGGTTCAAGAGCACCTCGATGAAGGTGGTCTCGCGGTTCTTCATCTGCCGCTCGACCGCATCGTGCAGCGCCGCGGTCAGTTCGTCCTGGCTCTTCACCTGCACGCCCCGCAGCCCGCAGGCCTCGGCGATCTTGGCATAGGAGGTGTCGCGGTCCAGTTCCGTGCCGACGAAATTGTTGTCGTACCACAGCGTCGTGTTGCGCTTTTCCGCCCCCCATTGGTAGTTGCGGAAGATCACCATGGTGATCGCCGGCCAATCGTCGCGGCCGCAGGCGGTCATCTCGTTCATCGAGATGCCGAAGGCGCCGTCGCCGGCAAAGCCGATCACCGGCACGTCGGGATTGCCGATCTTGGCGCCCAGGATCGCCGGGAAGCCGTAGCCGCAGGGGCCGAACAGCCCCGGCGCCAGGTATTTCCGCCCCGCCTCGAAACTGGGATAGGCGTTGCCGATGGCGCAGTTGTTGCCGATGTCCGAACTGACGATGGCCTCCTTCGGCACCGCCTGCATGATCGCCCGCCAGGCCTGGCGCGGGCTCATCAGCCCGGCGTCGCGCTTGCGCGCATCCGCGTTCCAGACCGTGCCGGGATCGTCCTCCTCGTGGTCGAGGCTCGACAGTTCCTGCGCCCAGCGGGATTTGGTCTGCGCGACCAGCGCCTTGCGCTCGGCGCGGCCGGCATCGCCCGCCTGGGGGGCAAGCTGCGCCAGGATCCCCCGCGCCACCTTGGCCGCGTCGCCCTGGATGCCGACGGTGACCTTCTTGGTCAACCCGATGCGGTCGGCGTTGATGTCGACCTGGATGATCTTCGCCTCTTTGGGCCAATAGTCGATGCCATAGCCCGGCAGGGTCGAGAACGGGTTGAGCCGCGTCCCCAGCGCCAGCACCACATCGGCCTTGGCGATGATCTCCATCGCCGCCTTCGAACCGTTATAGCCCAAGGGGCCCATGGCCAGCGGGTGCGAGCCGGGGAAGCTGTCATTGTGCTGGTAGTTCGAGCACACCGGCGCATCCAGCCGCTCGGCCAGCCGGACCAGATCCGGGATGGCGCCCGACAGCACCACGCCGGCGCCCGACAGGATCACCGGGAACTGCGCCTCGCTGAGCAGCCTGGCCGCCTCGGTCACCGCCTGCTCGCCGCCCGCGGGACGCTCGAAACCCACGACCTGCGGCAGTTCCACGTCGATGACCTGGGTCCAGAAGTCGCGCGGGATGTTGATCTGCGCCGGGGCCGAGTTGCGCCAGGCCTGCATGATCACCCGGTTCAAGACCTCGGGGATGCGCGAGGCGTCGCGCACCTCTTCCTGGTAGCAGACGCAATCGGCGAAGATGCGCATCTGCTCCATCTCCTGGAAACCGCCCTGGCCGATGGTGCGGTTCGCCGCCTGCGGCGTGACCAGCAGCAGGGGCGTGTGGTTCCAGTAGGCGGTCTTGACCGGCGTCACGAAGCCGGTCACGCCGGGGCCGTTCTGCGCGATCGCCATCGACATCTTGCCGGTCGAGCGGGTGAACCCGTCCGCCATCATCCCGGCATTCGTCTCGTGCGCGCAGTCCCAGAAGGTGATGCCCGCCTTGGGGAACAGGTCGGACACCGGCATCATCGCCGAGCCGATGATCCCGAAGGCATGCTCGATCCCGTGCAGCTGGAGGGTTTTGACGAAAGCTTCCTCGGTGGTCATTTTCATGGCGATGGCTCCTTATTTGCGCTCGTCGCGGAAGTGATAGAGTTTGTAGAGGCCCCATTGGCCGAGGCGCCGGAACGGCGTCCGCCAGCCCTCATGCGGCAGTTCGGTGTTGAAGATCGGCAGGTCGGGCACCGCCTCGCCGGCGACCAGCTGCGCCATGCGCCGCCCGGCCATGGCGGAATACATCACGCCGTTGCCGCCGTAGCCCAAGGCGTAGAAGGCGCCGGGCAGGTCCGGCAGGCCGGTGATGCGCGGCATCATGTCGTGGCTGACATCCACCCAGCCCCACCAGCTGTAGTCCAGCGCGATGCCGCGCAGGGCCGGGAACTTGCGGGCCATCCCCTCGCGCAGCGCGTCCAGATGCGCCGGGTTCGCGGCATCGCGGCCGGTAATCGCGGCGCGCGAGCCGATCTGCAGCCGGTTGTCGGGCAGCAGCCGGTAGTAATGCCGCAGCGTCCGGGTGTCGGTCAGCGGCGAGCGTTTTTGGATGCCGACCGCTTCCAGTTCGTCGGGCGTCAGCACGCGGGTAACGATGCTGTTCGACATGATCGGCATCAGCCGGTCCCGAAGCCGCGGATGCAGGCTGCGCGGCGCATAGGCCGCCGTCGCCACCGCCACCCGCTTGGCGCGCACCGTGCCGCCCGGCGTGCGCAGGTGATGCAGGCCGTTCCGGTAGTCCCAGCCCTGCACCGGGCTGTCGACATGCACCCTGGCGCCCAGTTCGCGGACGACGCGCAGATAGCCGAAGGCCAGTTTCGCGGCATGGATACCGACGCCGTCCGCCTCCCACATGGCGCCATGCGCCTCCTGGTCGCGCACCACCTCGGCATGCAGCTCGTCGCGCGAGATCATGCGGGCATCGTAGCCGAAGGTGTCGCGCAGCAGCGCCGCCTCGCTTTCCAGGGCCGGCAGCACGCTGGCCTTGTGGGCGATATAGTAATGCCCGCCATCCTGCGGATCGCAGTCGATCGCATGGTCGCGGATCAGGCCGCGGAACAGATCGAAGGCCTCGCAGACCTCGGCATGCAGGCGCTTCGCCACCTCGAGGCCCCAGCGTTCGATCCACTGGCTGCGCTTGAGCCGACCCGAGCTGATCTGGGCCTGGCCGCCGTTGCGGGTCGAGCAGCCATAGGCAACGCCGTTCGCTTCCAGCACCACGGCCTTGATGCCGTGCATCTTGGCCAGGTGAAGCGCGCAAGACAGGCCCGTATAGCCCGAGCCGATCACCACCACATCGGCATCCATGTCGCCCGTGACCGGGCCGTCATCCGGCGGCGGGGTGCCGGCGGTGCCGATCCAGTAGGTCGGCGCGTAATCGCTGCGCGGGCCCAGGCTGCGGGCCGTGATGGGGTCGTAGAACGGGTCGTAGGGCTGGGCGCCCGCTCGTTTCTCGATCGCCTGCATGGCGGGCCTCATTTCTCGACAAGGGCGGGTGCAGAGGCGGGGATGGCCGGGCGCTGCTTGCGGATCGCCTGCTTCTCGACGATCCGGCCGCCCGCGATGCGGAACAGGTCGACGCCCTGCACCTCGGTCCGGCTGCCGTCCGGGTTGGTGGCGCGGAAGGTCCATTGCGAGACGCCGCGGCTGCCGTCCTCGGACAGGAAATGCGTGTGATCGGCCCATTCGACGTCCGGCATCGTGGTCCAGACCGCCTCGAAGGCCCTGGCGATGGCCGCCTTGCCCTCGACCTTGTTGCCGTATTCATGCTCGCCGGCGACGGTGTAGAACACGCAGTCCTCGGCGAAATGGGTCATCACGCCGTCGATGTCGTGGCGGTTGAAGGCGTCGAAGGTGGCCTTCAGGTCGTCGGCGGTCAGTTTGCGGGTCATCGGTGGATACTCCTTTCCCGGTCGGCGGCGCGCAGGCGCGCCTCCGGGACGTTTGCGGTGAATGGTGGCGGGTCAGGTCCGGGGCGGGATCAGACCTTGCCCTTCCAGGGGATCAGTGCCCGCTCGATGCGGCGGATCAGCAGGTCGAAGGCAAAGGCCAGGATACCGATCACGATGATCCCCATGATCACGGCGTCGCTGGCCAGGTATTCGGCCGAGTTCAGCACCATGAAGCCCAGGCCGCGATGGGCGGCGACCATCTCGGCCGCGACCAGCGTCGTCCAGCCCACGCCGATGCCGATGCGCATGCCGGTAAAGATCTCGGGCAGCGCGGCCTTGAGGATGACGTGGAAGATCACCTGCAGCTTGCTGGCGCCCATGGCGTAGGCGGCATGGATCTGCTCGATCGAGACCGAGCGCACGCCGGCGCGCGCCGCGATGGCCATGGGGGCAAAGATCGCCAGGAAGATCAGAAAGACCTTGGGAAACTCGCCGATGCCCAGCCAGATGATGATCAGCGGCAGATAGGCCAAGGGCGGCAGCGGGCGGTAGAACTCGATGACCGGATCCAGCAGGCCGCGGATCACCCGGTTCACCCCCATCAGGATGCCGACCGGCACCGCGATGGCCAGCGCCAGGAAGAAGGCGCCCAGCACCCGGCCGAGGCTTGCCAGCGTGTGCTGGGCCAGGGTCGAGTTCGACACGCCCTCGGTCGCGGCCAGCACGAACTTGCCCCAGACCGCGGCGGGCGAGGGCAGGAACAGCGGCCTGACCCAGCCCATGCCGGTGACCAGGAACCACAGCGCGATCAGCGCGACCGCCGTGGCCAGGCTGATAAGCGCGCTGGAGCCGTCGCCGGGGGCGCCATAGGATACGCCGGGCCGGGCCGGGCGTGCTTTCGTCAGCCGGTCAAGCATGGATCTTTTCCCGCTCGCCGGCGCGTTCGTCGCCATAGATGATGCCAAGGATCTGCTCCCTCATCTCGATGAAATCGGGGCTGGACTTGATGGCGCGGGCATTGCCCTCGGCCAGGAAGCGGCGGTTGAAGTCCAGCTCGTAGGTGTGGGTGATGCGGCCCGGCCGCGGCGACATGACGATCAGCCGCGAGCCGAGAAACAGCGCCTCCTCGACGCTGTGGGTGATGAAGAAATACATCTTGTCGGTCTGCTGCCAGATCTGAAGCAGCAGTTCCTGCACCGTCTCGCGGGTCAGCGCGTCCAGCGCCGCCATCGGCTCGTCCATCAAGAGCATGGCCGGGTCGCAGGTCAGGGCGCGGGCGATGCCGACGCGCTGCTGCATGCCGCCCGAGAGGTGATAGATCATGTGCTTGTGGAAATCCTGCAACCCGACCAGCGCCAGGTTTTTCACCGCGCGCTCGCGCCGCGTCCTGGCGTCCACGCCCTGCAGCTTCAGGCCGAACTCGACATTGTCGATCACGTTCAGCCAGGGCAGCAGCGCGTGTTTCTGGAACACCACGCCACGGTCGGCACCGGGGCCGGTGACCGGCCGCCCGCCTAGGGTGATCTGCCCGGCCGAGGGCGCCATGAACCCGGCCATCAGGTTCAGAAGCGTGGTCTTGCCGCAGCCCGAGGCGCCCAGCGCCACGACGAAATCGCCGCTCTTGACCTCCAGGTTCACGCCTTTCAGCGCGGTGACCGGGGCACCCTTGTGGTGGCCGGGGTAGATCAGGCTGACGTCGGAAACTTTCAATGTCTGCATATCAGCGGTCTTTCCGAGAAAGGGGTTACAGGCAGGCGGGATGCGGCCCCGAGGGGGCCGGCCGCCTATTGTGCCGCGGCCTGGGCGAAGCTCGGGTTCACGAAGGGCGCGTAATCCTCCAGCGCGGCGTCGATCTGCTTCTGCTCGACCAGGAAGCGGGCGCTTTCGCCCAGCGCGCGGACCGCGCCGCCGGTCAGCCAGGTCTCGGATGCCTGCTCGGCCGCGTCGGGAAAGGACAGCATGTTCAGCGCCTCGATCGTGCCGGCGGCATCGCCACCGATGGTCTTGACGATGCCTGCGACCTGCGGCGAATCCTCGGTCCAGGCCGCCTTGTCGGCGTTGTAATCGGCATAGGCCCCGGCCAGCGCCCTGGTAAAGGCGACCATGAACTCCGGGTTCTCGGCGGCGAATTTCTTGTCCGCCACCAGCCCGTCAAAGGTCGGCACGCTGGCCGCGCCGATCTGTTCGCTGTCGGCGATCACCGTGCCTTCCTTCATCAGCTCGGTCAGCACCGGCGGCCAGACATAGGCGGCATCGATGTCGCCGCGCTGCCAGGCGGCCAGGATCTGCGGCGGCTTCATGTTCAGGATGTTGACGCCGCGCGGGTCGATCTTCCAGACTTGGTCCATGCCGACGAGCAGGTGGAAATGCGCGGTCGAGACGAAGGGCACGGCGACCTTCTTGCCGGTCAGATCCCCCGGCGCCTCGATGCCCGAGCCGTTGCGGGCGACCAGCGCCTCGGACTTGCCGATATTGTCGAGGATCCAGAACAGCTCGAACTCCACCCCCCGCGTCGCCGCGGCGGCGATCCCGGTCGAGCCGATCACCCCCACCGGCACGTTGCCCGAGGCCAGCGCGGTCGAGATGTCGCCCCCGGACGAGAACTGCCGCCAGTCGATCTTGTAGCCCGCCTCCTTGGCGGCGGCGTCCAGCCGGCCGTCGGCGATGGCGGCGATGAAGGGGCCGACGATCTGCTGGTAGCCCACGACCACGGTGGTCTCGGCATGGGCCGGGGCCGGGCCGAGGCCGGCGCCAAGCGTCATCGCGGCCAGGAAGATTCCGGCCCGGTTCATATTGGTCATTGTCGTGACTCCCTGTCTTTCGATTGTTGGTCTTCCGACGCGGCCGAGCCCTTGGGCTCAGCCCTTTCTCTGTTGGCTTGCAGCTCTGCATGGCTGCTTCTTGCGACAAAATGTTGCAGGTGGCGGGGCACAACGATATGTCCAGTTGAAAGCAAAGATAAGTCCAGATGAGCGACCGGATTCCCGTCGAGATGTTCTTCCTGCGCGACAGCGAGGCAGGGACGCTGCAAGCGCGGCTGGCGGCGGCCATCGTGCGGGCAATCCTGGAAACCCGCGCACGGCCTGGCACCCGGCTGCCCTCGTCGCGGGGTCTGGCCGAAACGCTGGGCATCTCGCGCATGACGGTGACGCTGGTCTATCAGGAACTGATCAGCCAGGGCTATCTGGAGACGCGGCCGCGCTCCGGCGTCATGGTCGCCGCCACCGTGCCGCACCGCCGGCTGAAGGTGCAGGAACCGCTGCCGCATGAAACCGCGCTCGACTGGGACAGCTGGCTTGCGGGCGAGCTGCCGCGCCAGCGGGTGATCCGCAAGCCGGCGAACTGGCGCGATTTCCGCTATCCCTTCATCTACGGGCAAAGCGACCCGGCGCTGTTTGACCACAACGCCTGGCGCGACTGCGCCCGCCGGGCCTGGGGGACGCGGGATTTCGGCGAGCTGGCCTCGGATCTTTATGGCGCCGACGACCCGATGCTGATCGACTATATCTGCTCGCATTCCCTGCCCCGGCGCGGCATCCAGGCCGAGCCGGACGAGGTGCTGGTGACGCTGGGCGCGCAGAACGCGCTCTTCATCACCGTCGAGCTGCTGGCGCGGGGCGACCGGCTGGCGGTGACCGAGGATCCGGGCTATCCCGATTTCGCCGAAACCCTGCGCCGCGCCCACAGCCCGACCACCTTCCTCGACGTGGACGAGGGCGGGCTGAACCCCGAGCTGCTGCCGCAGGGCACGCGGCTGGTGATCGTGACGCCCAGCCACAACATCCCGACCGGCGCCACCATGCCGCTGGCGCGGCGCCGCGACCTGCTGGCCCGCGCCGCCGCGCATGACTTCCTGATCGTCGAGGACGATTACGATTTCGAGATGTCCTATCTCGCGCCCCCCGCGCCGGCGTTGAAATCGCTCGACCGCTCGGGGCGGGTGATCTATGTCGGCAGCTTCTCGAAATCGTTGTTTCCGGGGCTGCGCATCGGCTACATGGTGGCGCCGGCGCCCTTCATCGCGCGGGCCCGCGCGCTGCGCGCCATCATGCTGCGCCACCCGCCGAACCATCTGCAAAGGATCACCGCCTATTTCCTGGCGCTCGGCCATTACGACGCACATATCGTGCGGCTGCGCGGCGCGCTGAAACGCCGCCGCGCGCTGATGGAGCAGGCGCTGGCGGCCACCGGGCTGCGCATCGCCGGGGCGGCGCGCTCGGGCGGATCGAGCCTGTGGGTCGAGGGACCGGCCGGCATCGACAGCACCGTCCTGGCCGCAAGGCTGCAAGAGGACAGCGTGCTGATCGAACCGGGCGAAGTCTTTTTCGAAACCCCGCCGCAGCCCTGCGCCTTCTTCCGGCTGGGCTATTCCTCGATCCGCGAGGACGACATCGCGCCGGGCATCGCCCTGATCGCCCGCCGGACCCGCGAGCTGGCCGCGGAACAGGCCGGCTGACCGCCTGTTCCGCAGGCAGATGTCGCGGCCGCTGCAGGGCTGGGGGCTTTGCCCCCGCGCGTTCCGCGCTCCCCCAGGATATTTGGACATGGAAGAAGCCGGGGCGCGACATCCCGCCGCCCAGTTCTTTCTTGCATAAATATCCTGCGGGGGTCCGGGGGCGCAAAGCCCCCGGCTGCGGTGCCGGCCAAGCCGTACAAGGCCAATCCCCTCTGCCGGGCAGCAGGGTTGCGGCAAATCGTCCGCCGCGCTTCCGTCTTGCGCAACCGCCGGCCCATCCACCGCAAAAACCCGCAAAACCTGCGCCCTTGCGCCTTGCCGGGACGGAATGATAGACCCGAAGGCAAGTTTGGCGCGGGCCTTGCCCGGCAGCAGCCACAGCAGATAACGCAACGTCGGATCAGGGGAACCCACACGCATGACGATGACACGGACCAGCTTTGACAAGGAAGATCTGCTGGCCTGCGCCCGTGGCGAGTTGTTCGGCCCCGGAAATGCCCAATTGCCCGAGCCGCCGATGCTGATGATGGACCGCATCACCGAGATTTCCGCCGATGCCGGCCCGCATGGCAAGGGCCATGTCGTCGCCGAATTCGACATCCGTCCCGACCTGTGGTTCTTTGCCTGCCATTTCCCCGGCAATCCGATCATGCCCGGCTGCCTGGGCCTTGACGGGCTGTGGCAGCTGACCGGCTTCAACCTGGGCTGGCGCGGCTGGCAGGGGCGCGGCTACGCGCTCGGCGTGGGCGAGGTCAAGCTGACCGGCATGGTCCGGCCCGACCGCAGGCTCTTGCGCTATTTCGTCGATTTCACCAAGGCGGTCCAGACCCGTCGCCTGACCATGGGCGTCGCCGACGGCCGTGTCGAGGCCGACGGCGAAACCATCTACGAGGTCAAGGACATGAAGGTTGCCCTGTCGGCCGCCTGACACATGAACAAGGAGCACGCCATGCGCCGTGTCGTCATCACCGGGCTGGGCATCGTCTCTCCCATCGGCAACAATGCCACCGAGGTCACCGAAAGCCTGCGCGCCGGCCGCTCGGGCATCGTCTTCGCCCCCGAATATGCCGAGCACGGCTTTCGCAGCCAGGTCCACGGCATGCCGCAGATCGTGCTCGAGGACCATGTCGACAAGCGCAACCTGCGCTTCATGGGCGCGGGCGCGGCCTATAACTTCATCGCCATGCAGCAGGCGATCGAGGATGCGGGGCTCTCGCCCGAGGATGTCTCGAACGAACGCTCGGGCCTGGTCATGGGCTCGGGCGGGCCGTCGACCGCCAACCTGTTCGAGGCGCATCGCACCGTGATCGAGAAGGGCGCGCCCAAGCGCATGGGCCCCTTCATGGTCACGCGCTGCATGTCCTCGACCAATTCGGCCTGCCTGGCCACGCCCTTCAGGATCAAGGGCGTGAACTATTCGATCACCTCGGCCTGCTCGACCTCGGCGCATTGCATCGGCAACGGCGCCGAGCTGATCCAGATGGGCAAGCAGGACATCGTCTTCGCCGGCGGCGGCGAGGAGCTGGACTGGACGCTGTCCTGCCTCTTCGATGCCATGGGGGCGATGTCGTCCAAGTATAACGACACGCCGCAGACCGCCTCGCGGCCCTTCGACGCGACCCGCGACGGTTTCGTCATCGCCGGCGGTGCCGGCGTGGTGGTGCTGGAGGAACTGGGCCACGCCCTGGCCCGCGGCGCCCGCATCTATGCCGAGGTCACCGGCTATGGCGCGACCAGCGACGGCTATGACATGGTCGCGCCTTCCGGCGAGGGCGGCGAGCGCTCGATGCGGCTGGCGCTGTCCACCCTGCCCGAGGGGCGGCGCGTCAGCTATGTCAATGCGCATGGCACCTCGACCCCGGTGGGCGACGTGGGCGAGATCAAGGCGCTGCGCCGGGTCTTCGGCGAGGGCGCGGTGCCGCCGGTGTCGTCGACCAAGTCGCTGACCGGGCATTCGCTGGGCGCGACCGGCGTGCATGAGGCGATCTATTCGCTCTTGATGATGCAGCAGGGCTTCATCGCCGCCTCGGCCAACATCACCGAGCTGGATCCCGAGATCCGCCCCGCGGAGATCGCGCAGACGCGCATGGATGATGTCGATTTCGATAGCGTCCTTTCCAACAGTTTCGGTTTTGGCGGCACCAATGCCACGCTGGTCATGTCGAAATACCGCGAATAAACCAAGAAAAGGTTAAGCCATGGGCGAATTGATGAAAGGCAAACGCGGCCTGGTGATGGGGGTCGCGAATGACCGCTCGATCGCTTGGGGGATTGCGAAGGCGCTGGCGGATCAGGGCGCGGAACTGGCCTTTTCCTATCAGGGCGAGGCTTTCGGCAAACGGGTCGCGCCGCTGGCGCAATCGCTGGGCTCGGACTTCCTGATGGATGTCGACGTGCTGGACGACGACTCGCTCGACCGTGCCTTTGCGGCGATCCGGTCGCGCTGGGGCGGGCTGGATTTCCTGGTCCATGCCATAGCCTATTCCGACAAGAACGAGCTGACCGGGCGCTTCATCGATACGACCCGCGACAATTTCAAGAATTCCTTGACGATTTCCTGCTATTCGCTGATCGACCTGGCCCGGCGGGCGCAGCCCCTGATGACGCATGGCGGCTCGATCATCACGCTGACCTATGCCGGTTCGAACCGGGTCACGCCGTTCTACAACGTCATGGGGGTGGCAAAGGCCGCGCTGGAATCCTCGGTCCGCTACCTGGCCAACGACCTGGGCCCCGAGGGGATTCGCGTCAATGCGATCAGCCCCGGCCCGATGAAGACCCTGGCCGGCGCGGCCATCGGCGGCGCCCGCAAGACCTATCGCCATACCGAGGCGAACGCGCCCATGCGCGCCAATGCCACGCTGGAGGCGATCGGCGGCACGGCGGTCTGGCTGTGTTCGGACTGGGGCGCCTGCACCACGGGCGAGATCGTGCTGGTCGATGGCGGCTATCACGTGCTGGGCATGCCGCAATCGGAAAACCTGTGATGCCCGTCCGCTTCTTCCGGGCCGAGGACGGCGCCCGGCTGGCCTATCGCGACGAGGGCGAGGGCTTGCCGGTCCTGGCCCTGCCGGGGCTGACCCGGACGGGGCGGGATTTCGACTATCTGGTGCCGCATCTGACCGGCGTGCGGCTGATCCGGCCGGATTACCGCGGCCGCGGCGATTCGGACTGGACCGGTGCCGACAGCTATACCGTCCCGCAAGAGGCGCGGGACGCGCTGGCGCTGCTGGATCACCTGGGCATCGCGCGGGTGGCGGTGCTGGGTACCTCGCGCGGGGGGCTCATCGGCATGCTGCTGGCCGCGACGGCGCGCGACCGGCTCCTGGGCCTGTGCCTGAACGATGTCGGCCCGGTCCTGCAGCGCAGCGGGCTGGAGCGGATCTTCGACTATGTCGGCCGGAACCCGGCCGCGAAAAGCCTGGAGGACATGGCGCAGCGCCTGCCCGCGCTCATGCCCGGCTTTGCCGGCGTGCCGGCAAGCCGATGGCTTGAGGAAGCCCGGCACCATTACGTCGAGACGCCCGCCGGCCTGCGCATCAATTACGACCCTGCCCTGCGCGATGCGTTCCTGGCCGCCTTCGACGGACCCGAGGTCGATCTGTGGCCGCTGTTCGACGCCACGCAGGGGCTGCCCCTGGCGCTGGTCCGCGGCGCCAATTCGGACTTGCTGTCGCATGATACCGCGATCGAGATGCAATGCCGGCAGCCGGGGATGATCCTGGCCGAGGTGCCCGGCCGCGCGCATGTCCCCTTCCTGGACGAGCCCGAATCGCTGGCCGCGATTCGGGGCTGGCTTGCCGCCATGCGGCAGGCCCACCCGCCGGCCGCGCAATTTCCGGCATGACCGAAAAGCCCGCGGCGGTTTGGGCGGGGCGGCCCTGCGCCCAGGGCACCGGCCCTTTCTGCGGCTGGGCCATGGCAGGCCCGGCAAGGCCGCGCGCCGCCAGCGTCTCGACCTCGGGCCAGAGGGCCGAGCTATGCACGCAACCGTCGACGGCCAGCACCGCCAGCCCCGGCTTGTCGGCCCACCCGGCCAGCACCGGCAGGCCCAGCTTGAAGGCGGCGGGGGAAAAGCCGGCGCCGGCCTCGACCCGGATCACGGCGCTGCCCTCGTCGATCAGCTCCGGCCGCGCATCGGGCGAGACCTTGCCGGTCGCCAGGGTGCGCAGGCAGTCTTCGATGCGATAGATGTCATGCGATTTCGCGCCGTCGCGTTCGGCGGCGGTGATGATGCGGGCGATGGCATCGGCCTGCTGGGCGTTGAAGCCGGCGCGCGTGAACAGCGATTCGACCGTCCGGCCAAACTCGGCCACCGTCACCGTCGTCCCGTCGTCCATGCGCCCTTTCCCTGGCTGATGCCCGCCAGAAAACCGGGCTTTCCGGCCTGGGCCAAGCGTTCAGGCCGGATCGCCGCCACCCGGACGGCGCCGGCCGATGCCGCGGTCCCGCCAAGCCACGGCCATCGCGCGCCAGGGCAGCAGCCCGGCGGGCAGTCGGGCATGGCGCGCGGGCGACGGCTCGGCTAAAGCGACGCAAAAGGGAGGGCGCATGGATCTGAAATGGCTTGAGGACTTCCTGAGCCTGGCCGAGACGCACAGCTTCTCGCGCTCGGCCGAGCTGCGCGGCGTCACGCAGAGCGCCTTCAGCCGCCGCATCCGCGCGCTGGAGGAATGGCTCGGCACCGACCTGCTGTCGCGCGACAGTTATCCGGTGACGCTGACGCCCGAGGGCGTGCTGTTTCGCGAAACGGCCGAGGAGGTGGTGCGCATGATCCATGCCCGCCGCGCCGAGTTCCGCGACCATGCCCGCAGCCGCGGCGGCGAGATTTCCTTCGTGGCGCTGCACAGCCTGACCGTGACCTTCCTGCCCGGCTGGCTGATGCGGCTGAAGGCGGCGGCGGGCCAGATGACCAGCCGCGTCAAGCCCGAGAATTTCGACCGCTGCATCGAGGCGCTGACCGAGGGCGGCTATGACTTCTTCCTGACCTATGCCCATCCGCAGGTGAACATCCCGCTGGACCCCTCGGGCTATCCGCATCTGGTGGTGGGCCATGACAGCCTGGTCGCCGTCGCCCGTCCGGGCTGGCCCGAGGAATGGCTGACCGAGGGCATGCCGATGTTGAAATATTCGCGCGGCTCGTTCCTGAACGCCATGGCGCGCATCGCGCTGGCCCAGCCCGGCGCGCCCAGGGTCTATGTCGCCCATACCGACGAAGCCAGCATGGCCGAGGCGATGAAAAGCATGGCCGTGGCCGGGCATGGCCTGGTCTGGCTGCCCCGCCGCCTGGTCGAGGCCGAGATCGCGACCGGCCGGCTGGAGGTCGTGGCCCCCGAACTGCCGATGGAGATCCGGCTTTACCGCAATGCCGCGCGCGGGCGCGGCATCACCGGCCGGGTCTGGCAGGCCGCGCGCGAGCTGGGCGAAGGTTATGCAGGATCGGAATAACCCAGCGCGACTTCGCATTGGAAAATACGCGCGATCCTGCCTAAATCTTTGACACACGGGGCGCGCGAACGCCCTGCCATCGCAACAGATCCGACAGAAATGCGCATCGCGCCCGCACCGCCGCCCCGGCGGGCGGCGCGCCTGTGCCCGAGGTGAACATGACCAAGACCCGCATCGAACACGACCTGCTTGGCGACCGCGAGGTGCCTGCCGACGCCTATTGGGGCGTCCACAGCCTGCGCGCCGTCGAGAATTTCCCGATCTCGGGCCGGCCGATCGGCGAAATTCCCGAACTGATCCGCGCCCTGGCCGCGATCAAGCAGGCGGCGGCGCTGGCCAATGCCGATCTGGGGCTGCTCTCGGCCGAGCGCCGCGACGCCATCGTGGCCGCCTGCGAGGAGATCCGCGCCGGCCGGCTGCACGACCAGTTCGTCGTGGACCAGATCCAGGGCGGCGCCGGCACCTCGACCAACATGAATGCCAACGAGGTGATCGCCAACCGTGCGCTGGAGATCATGGGCCATGCCAAGGGCGAGTACCAATACCTGCACCCCAACGAGCATGTGAACATGAGCCAATCGACCAACGACGTCTATCCGACGGCGTTGCGGCTGGCCTCGTGGCGGGGCTTGCAGAACGTGATCGCGGCCCTGGCCTCGCTGCGCGGCGCCTTTGCCGAGAAGGGTGCGGAATTTGCCGAGATCCTGAAAATGGGCCGCACCCAGCTGCAAGAGGCGGTGCCGATGACCCTGGGCCAGGAATTCAACGCCTTCGCCATCACCATCGGCGAGGACGAGTTGCGCCTGGCCGAGGCGGCCGCCCTGATCTGCGAGATCAACCTGGGCGCCACCGCCATCGGCACCGGCATCACCACCCATCCCGACTATGCCGAGCGGGTGCGGGCGCGGCTGGCCGAGATCACGGTGATCCCGGTCGTCACCGCCCCCGACCTGGTCGAGGCGACGCAGGATTGCGGCGCCTTCGTGCAGGTCTCGGGCGTGCTCAAGCGCGTGGCGGTCAAGCTGTCGAAGATCTGCAACGACCTGCGGCTCTTGTCCTCGGGGCCGCGGGCCGGTTTGAACGAGATCAACCTGCCGGCGAAACAGGCCGGCTCCTCGATCATGCCGGGCAAGGTGAACCCGGTCATCCCCGAGGTGGTCAACCAGGTCGCCTTCGAGGTGATCGGCAACGACATGACCATCACCATGGCCGCCGAGGGCGGGCAGTTGCAGCTGAACGCCTTCGAGCCGGTGATCGCCTACAGCATGTTCCGCTCGGTCAGCCACCTGATCGCGGCCTGCAACACGCTGGAGCATAATTGCGTGCGCGGCATCACCGCCAATCGCGACGTGCTGAAGGAAACCGTGCGCCGCTCGATCGGTATCGTCACGGCGCTGAACCCCTATATCGGCTATGCCGCCGCCACCGAGCTTGCGACCGAGGCGCATCTGACCGGCCGCGGCGTCTATGAGCTGGTGCTGGAAAAGGGCCTGCTGCCGAAAGAGCGTCTGGACGCCATCCTGCGCCCCGAAAGCCTGACCAAGCCGCAGCTTTTCGTGAACTAGGGCGGGCGCGGCGGGGTTCCGGCCCCGCCGCTTCGCTCAGCGCAGCCCCTCGCAGAAGGCCCTGATGCGGGCGCAGGCATCCGCCAGCACCGCGTCCGAGGTGGCATAGGAGATGCGGAAATGCGGCGAGAGCCCGAAGGCCGCGCCAAAGACCACCGCCACCCCGGTCTCGTTCAGCAGCGCGGTGGCGAAGGCTTCGTCATCCACGATCTGCGTGCCGCCGGCCGAGGTCTTGCCGATCAGCGCCGCGATCGAGGGATAGACATAGAACGCCCCCTGCGGCACCGGGCAGTCGATGCCGGGACAGGCGTTCAGCCCCGCGACCACCAGGTCGCGGCGGCGCTGGAACACGGCGCGGCTTTCGGCGATGTAGTCCTGCGGCCCCTGCAACGCGGCCAGCGCGGCATATTGGCTGATTGAGCAGGGATTCGAGGTCGATTGCGACTGCAGCTTGGCCATGGCGCGAATCAGTTCCTCGGGGCCGGCGCCATAGCCGATGCGCCAGCCGGTCATCGCATAGGCCTTGCTGACGCCGTTCATGGTCAGGGTGCGCGATTTCAGCCCCGGCTCGACCTGCGCCGGCGTGACGAAGCGGAAATCGTCAAAGACCAGGTGCTCGTATATGTCATCCGCCAGCACCCAGACCTGCGGGTGGCGCATCAGCACCTGGGTCAGGGCGCGCATGTGTTCGACGGCATAGCCCGCGCCGGTGGGGTTCGAGGGCGAATTGAGGATCAGCCATTTCGTCCGCGGCGTGATCGCGGCCTCCAGCTGTTCGGGGGTGATGCGATAGCCGTTCTGCATCGCGCCCTCGACCACCACGGGCGTGCCGCCGGCCAGCAGCACCATGTCCGGGTAGCTGACCCAATAGGGCGCCGGGATGATCACCTCGTCGCCCGGATTCAGCGTCGCCATCAGCGCGTTGTAAAGCACCTGCTTGCCGCCGGTGCCGACCGTCACCTGCGCGGGCGCATAGTCCAGCCCGTTTTCCCGCGCGAACTTGTCGCAGATGGCGCGTTTCAGTTCCGGGATGCCGTCCACCGCGGTATAGCGGGTATGGCCGGCGTCGATGGCGGCCTTGGCCGCCTCGCGGATATGGGCAGGCGTGTCGAAATCGGGCTCGCCGGCGGACAGGCCGATAATGTCCCGCCCCTCGGCCGCAAGCTCGCGGGCGCGGGTGGTGATGGCGATGGTGGGCGAGGGTTTGACGCGGGCGAGCGTCTGCGACAAAAAGCTCATCGAATTCATCCTGCGGCTGGCTGTCCCGTCATAGGGGCGGCGCCGCGGACAGGCAAGCCGGGGGCAAGCGTGGACGAGAACGAAGCAAGGCTGAAGCGGCTGCGGATGCGCAGCTGGCGGCGGGGCACCAAGGAGATGGACCTGATCCTGGGCCCCTTCTCGGACAGCGAGCTTGATGGGCTGAGCCCCGAGGAGCTGGACCTTTACGAGGCGCTGCTGAGCGAAAACGACCAGGATCTGTATCCCTGGATCACCGCCCGGCTGGGCGACGCCCGCCCCGGACCGCAGGCGCTGCTGCCCATCCTGGACCGCGTGGCGGGTTTTGCCCATCAGCGGCTGGCACGGAAATAGGCGCAATTTTAGCAAACTGCACGGCGATTAACCGAAGATTGGCAAATCTGCGCCATGGTGGCGGAAACGAGGCCAAGAACGGAACCCGCTTATGCAACAGCGCAGCTCTGCCCACACGGTGCCGGCCCTGCGGCCCGTGCCGCCGCGGACCAACCGGGCCGACGCCTATCTGGAAAGCCTGCAAATGCTGGAGCGGCTGCATCGGCTTTTGCTGGACCTGGTCAAGGACGAGTTCGAGCGGCTGGGCCGCTCGGACCTGACGCCGGTGCAGGCGCTGCTGATCTACAATCTCGGCACGTCGGAGGTGACGGCGGGCGAGCTGCGTTCGCGCGGGATGTATCAGGGCTCGAACGTCTCCTACAATCTCAAGAAGCTGGTCGAGCTGGGCTATGTCCACCATGAACGCTGCGAGATGGACCGCCGCGCGGTCCGGGTGCGACTGACCCCGGCAGGGCAAGAGGTGCGCGATTGCGTGGCGCGGCTGTTCGCCCGCCATGCCGAAGGGCTGGAACTGTCCGGCGTGCTGGACGACCCGCCGATCGAGGCGGTGAACCTGCAATGGCGCCGGATCGAAAGGTTCTGGGCCGAGCAGATCCGCTACATCTATTGAGGGGTGGGCGGCGTCTTCATCCGAGGATTTCCAGGCGTTTCCGTTTCTGATTCAAGATCGAAAGCCGCAGGCGATCTTGAGCAGGCGAACGTTGACTGACGGGCGATGAGAGCGAATCGGGCCGCTGCTGCCCGGCAAGGCCGGTGCTCGGGGCCGCAGCGGTGCCGACGACCGGCCGTTCACGGACGCGATCCTCTGGCTGGCACGGGGCGCTTAGCCCTGGCGCGACCCGCCACCGGCGCCGGGACATTGGCAGACGGTCCGCACCTGGTTCCGGCGGTGGACCGCGCCGAGGCATGGGAACGGCTTTTCAAGGCGTTGGGCGCCGGTCCCGCTTCCGAATGGGTGCTGATCGAGGCGACGATCTCGAAGGTCCATGCCGACGCGACCTCGCAGAAGGGGGCTTGAGGCCCACGCCATCGGCCGGTCCCGCGGCGGGCTGACGACGCAACCCCATGCGGCCGCGGACGCGTTCGGCCGGCCGATCCGGGTCACGATCACGCCCGGCCACTGGGCCGACAGCCCGCAGGCGAAAGGGCTGATCTGCGGCCTCACCGGCATCGGCCATGTCATCGCAGATATCGGATGCGACACCGATGCCCTGTGCCGGTTCATCGCCGAGGAGATGCGGGCCACCGCCCAGATCAAGCCCAACCACAGCCGGACCAACGCTTCCGACGCATCGCCCTTGGAAGCGAGAAGATCGTCGGATCCTTCAAAGCCTTCACAGACCGCGCATGCGCCATGGCCTGGATCAATCAAATGAAGACGTCGTCTAGAGCGAATTTGACGAACACCGGGTCGCTTTGAGGATTCACGCGATGAACAATGTCTGATTCACTGCTCCTGTGATTTGCCAGGAGGAGATGATGACGAGGAGCCTGAGACGAGGAGCCTGAGCGGAGACCTTCGCGGTCGGGTAATTGCAGCGATCGAAGATGGGGTTTCGACGCGGGAGGCGGCACGACGCTTCCGCATCGGCATCTCGACGGCCGGGGCCTGGTATCGCCGCTATCGCGAGACCGGCGAGATGGAAGCGCGCAAGCAGGGACAGCCGTCGCGCTCGAAGCTTGATACGCACGCGGCCTTCATTCCGGGCCTCATCGAGAAGACACCGGACATCACTCTTGCTGAGATCGGCGAGCGCCTTGCTGGCGAGCGCGGCGTGCGGGTGGCGCCCTCGACGGTCTGGCTGTTTCTTGACCGGCGCGGCATCACATTCAAAAAAAGACGGCCAAAAAAAGACGGCGCATACCTCAGAGCAGCAGCGTCCCGATGTCTTGCGCCGCCGCATAGCCTGGTTCGACGGCCAGCTCGATCTCGATCCCGAGAGGCTCATCTTCATCGATGAGACCGCGGCATCCACGAAGATGGCGCGGCTGCGAGGACGAGCGCCATGTGGCGAGCGATGCCGGGCGCCCATTCCACACGGACATTGGAAGACCACCACCTTTACCGCGGGCCTGCGGCTATCTGGCATGGCGGCACCGATGCTCTGCTCGATGGGCCAATGAACGGACCAGCCTTCCTCGCCTATGCCGAGCAGGTGCTCGCACCCGAGCTGCGCCCCGGCGACGTCGTGGTCATGGATGTCGTGGTCATGGATAATCTGCCCGCCCACAAGATCAGCGGCGTGCGCGACGCCATCGAAAAAGTTGGAGCACGGCTCCTGTTCCGCCCGCCATACTCGCCGGACTTCAACCCCATCGAGATGGCTTTCTCCAAGCTCAAGGCACTGCTCAGAAAGGTCGCTACCAGAACCGTTGACGATCTCTGGTCAGCCGTCGCCGACTGTCTATCCGCCTTCACCCCCGAGGAATGCCGGAACTACTTCGAGCCCGCCGGATATGACCCGGACTAAGTCGAATCCGCGCTAGCCCATGGTGTCCCGCAGCTTCATCGCGACATACCAGGTGATCGGCAAGGCGATGACCGCGCCCCCGGCGGCAGCCAGGAGAATGGCGCGCAGATCGTAAAATCCCATCGCCAGGACGATGATCACGCCGATCCCGGCAAGCGTGGTCAGGCTGATCGACAGCAGAATCATGAAAAGTCGGGTCATTTCCATCCTCGGACAATTGCCACATCGTAAGGGCACATTTCGAGGCGGCAGGCTTTGATAGGGATCAAAGCGGCCAGGCCCGGCCGGACAGGGGACCAAGGCAGACCCGCGGGCAACAGCGCGATTCCGCGGGGAAACCCGCCCGGCGTACCGGCCTTCCTGCGGCGATCCGCCTCACGCGGGAATGGTGCGGGTGGAGGGACTTGAACCCCCACGCCTTGCGGCGCCAGAACCTAAATCTGGTGCGTCTGCCAATTTCGCCACACCCGCAACGGCGCGTTCTCTAGCAAAGCCGCGCTTCACATGCGAGCGGTAATTTCATCCCCCCGGCCGGCGCAGCACCGCGGGCAGCGCCTCGGGCAGGTCGTCGGCGATCAGGCCGGGGCCGACATGGCGCGCGGCCCTGGCATGGACCAGCGTGCCCAGGCTGGCGGCGTCCAGCGCCGGCAGGCCGCGGGCCAGCAGGCCGGCGATGATCCCGGCCAGCACGTCGCCGGCACCGGCGGTGGCAAGCCAGGGAACATCGAAGGCGGAATGGATGCGCGCGCGCCCGTCGGGGGCGGCGATCACCGTGTCGGGGCCCTTCAGCAGCACCACCGCGCCACAGCGCGCCGCAGCGTCGCGGGCGGCGTCGAGGCGCGAATAGAGCGGCCCGCGCATTTTCGCCAACGCCTCGCGATAAGCGGCCAGTTCCGCCAGGCGCCGCGCCATCCGCGCCGGATCGGAGGCCTGGTCGCGGCCACCCGCGGCGGGCGGACGCGGATGCTCGAGGCGCTCGGCAAGGTCGGGAAAGACGCGCCCGAATTCGCCCGCATGCGGGGTCAGCACGCAGTTTTCGTGCAAAAGCGCCATCAGGCCGGGGTCGCGCGACAGGGCGGTCAGCGCATCGGCATCCAGCACCGTCGCCCGCCCCGCGCCCAGGATCGCGGGCAGCAGCGCCGCCGCGCGCTCGACCCCGCAGCCGGGACCGATGCAGAGCGCGTTGACCCGCGGGTCGGCCAGCATGTCCCGCAGCGCGGCCGGATCGTCGACGCCTCGGCGCATCAGCGCATCGGGCGGGCCGGCATGCTCCGGCAGGGCCTCGGCCGGCGGCGCCAGCGTCACCAGCCCGGCACCGATACGCAGCGCGGCGCGGGCCGAGAGGCGCGCCGCCCCGCCCCTGGCCGGCCCCCCAGCGACGATCAGCGCATGGCCGTGGCTGAACTTGTGGCCGCTGCCGGCCTCCTGCTTGCGCAGCCAGGATGCCTGCCGGCGGGCGGCCATCGGGTACCGGCGCGAATCGGGAACGGCGAAACCGGGCCAGAGGGCCTCGACGGCGGGAAAGCGGGTGATGCTTGACGGGGTCGCGCCCTCGTTCGGCTGGCGGATCCGCCACGCCGCCAGGCCGATATCGGCGATGACCAGCTCGCCGCAGCATTCCGGCCCGCGCTCCAGCAGGTGCCCCGGCTTGGGGCTGTCGAAGGCGACGGTCAGGCGGGCGCGCAGGTCGAAATCGCCGGGCTCGCGCGGCCGGCCGGGAAAGGCGCCGCTGTCCAGGCACAGCCCGCTGGGGCAGTCCACCGCCACCAGCCGCTCGCGGAAGAACGCCCAATCCCCACCCGAACCGCCCAGATAGTCCAGGATCGCGGCAATCTCGCCCTCGGGCGGGCGGGTGAGACCGGTGCCGAAGACCGCATCCACATAGACATCCGCATCGGGCCCGGCGCGCAGGGCGTCCTGGGTCAGGGGCAGGACGGGGCCCAGCGCCTGCCATTCGGCCTTCATCCGCGCCGCATCCGGCCCCGGCCGGTTTTCCATCCCCAGCACCCGCACCTGCCAGCCCGCCTGGTGCAAAAGCCGCGCCACCACATAGCCGTCGCCGCCGTTGTTGCCCGGTCCGCACAGCACCGCCACCAGGCCCGGCCTGGCCCAGCGCAGCCGGATCTGGCCGGCGACGGCGCGGCCGGCGCGCTCCATCAGTTCCGCGCCCGTCACCTGCCCGCTGGCCATGGCGGCGGATTCGATGGCGCGCATTTGGGCGGTCGTCAGGATTTCGGTGCCGTGAAGCATGCTGTCTGCCTAAATTATAATCTTGCTGCACGAAATATGCGCATATCGGCCGGGCAGATGCGATCCGCCGCGCGATCCGGGCCCTGCCCCATTTACCCGCATCATCAAACCCGCCAATCAGGTCGCAGGCAAGTCGCGAGAGAAGGATCAGGCGATGAAGAAAGTCGAAGCCATCATCAAGCCCTTCAAACTGGACGATGTGAAAGAGGCGCTTCAGGAAGTCGGCGTCCAGGGTCTCTCGGTCACCGAGGTCAAGGGCTTCGGCCGGCAGAAGGGCCATACCGAACTTTATCGCGGCGCGGAGTATGTCGTGGACTTCCTGCCCAAGGTGAAGATCGAGATGGTGCTGCCCGACGACCTGGTCGAGGCCGCCGTCGATGCCATCGTCTCGGCCGCGCGCACCGAGAAGATCGGCGACGGCAAGATCTTCATCATCCCGGTCGAACAGGCCATCCGCATCCGCACCGGCGAGACCGGCGACGACGCGGTCTGATCCCGCCCGACCCGCACAAAGAAACCGATGACCCTTGCCCCGCGGCGGCGCCGGGCAGACTGATGGAGGAAGGATCCCAATGACAGTCAAGGACGTTCTGGATCTGATGAAGACGGAAGAGGTCGAATATGTCGACGTCCGCTTCACCGATCCCAAGGGCAAGCTGCAGCACGTGACCCTGGTCGCCGACCTGGTGGACGAGGACTTCTTCGAGGAAGGCTTCATGTTCGACGGCTCCTCGATCGCCGGCTGGAAGTCGATCGACCAGTCCGACATGAAGCTGATGCCGGACGCCGCCTCGGCCTATATCGACCCGTTCTATGCCGAAAAGACGCTCTGCGTGCATTGCAACGTCGTCGAGCCCGACACGGGCGAGCCCTATGCCCGCGACCCGCGTGGCACCGCGCTGAAGGCCGAGGCCTATCTGAAATCCAGCGGAATCGGCGATACCGCCTATTTCGGCCCCGAGGCCGAGTTCTTCCTGTTCGACGACGTGCGCTATTCGGTGACGCCGCAGAAGGTCTCGTTCGAGCTTGATTCGGTCGATGCCGCCTGGAACACCGACACCGTCTACGAGGACGGCAACCTCGGCCATCGCGCGGCCCACAAGGGCGGCTATTTCCCGGTGAACCCGATCGACGCCGCCCAGGACATCCGCGGCGAGATGCTCTCGACCATGAAGCGCATGGGCATCAAGGTCGACAAGCACCACCACGAGGTCGCCACCGCCCAGCACGAGCTGGGGATGATCTTCGGCGGGCTGGTCGAGCAGGCCGACAACATCCAGAAATACAAATACGTCATCCACAACGTCGCCGCCGCCTATGGCAAGACCGCGACCTTCATGCCCAAGCCGATGAAGGGCGACAACGGCTCGGGGATGCATGTGAACATGTCGATCTGGAAGGACGGCAAGCCGCTGTTCGCCGGCGACAAATATGCCGACCTCAGCCAGGAGGCGCTGTATTTCATCGGCGGCATCCTCAAGCACGCCAAGGCGCTCAATGCGCTGACCAACCCGGCGACCAACAGCTACAAGCGGCTGATCCCCGGCTTCGAGGCCCCGGTGCTGCGCGCCTATTCGGCCCGCAACCGCTCGGGCTGCGTGCGCATTCCGTGGACCGAATCGCCCAAGGCCAAGCGCGTCGAGGCCCGTTTCCCCGATCCGGCCGCGAACCCCTACCTGGCCTTCGCGGCGCTCTTGATGGCCGGCCTTGACGGCATCAAGAACAAGATCGACCCCGGCCCGGCCTCGGACAAGGATCTCTACGACCTGCCGCCCGAGGAGCTGGCCGAGATCCCGACCGTCTGCGGCAGCCTGCGCGAGGCGCTGGAGGAACTGGAGAAGGACATGGACTTCCTGCTGGCCGGCGATGTCTTCACCCGCGACCAGCTGGAAGGCTACATCAAGCTGAAATGGGAAGAGGTCTATGCCTATGAGCATACCCCCCATCCCATCGAATACGCGATGTATTACAGCTGCTGAACGGCTGGGACAGCGACGGAAAGCCGCCCTTCGGGGCGGCTTTTTCATTCGGATCAAGGGCAACAAGCGGCGATCCGGCGCATCACCGGCAGGATCTGCGACGCCGCGGTCTCCAAGGCCTTGCCCTGGGGCGGGACGGGCCGCCGCAAAGCGGGCGGCGCGGGCCGTCCGCCATGCCGCCGCCGCAGGACCGCCTTCCCGCCCGCGATGCGGCGCCGAAGCACCGGTCACGCCCAGGCGCAGCGACGCCTGGCCCGCGCGCAAGGCCGCCACGGTGCCGCACGCTGATGGCGTCGAACACGGGGCGCCACCGGCCGAGGCCGGGTCAGCCAAAGGCCGGACCCATCGCCTTGACCCATGCGCTGCCCCTTTCGTGACAAGAGCCCGCCGGCCGCAGATGCAGGCCAGCGGACCGGTCCGATCCGTCGGACCCGGCAAAAGCGCGAAAAGGATCAATTTGTCTGAAAAAATGCGAGAATCTGGGCGCGGAACCGCGCTTGCCCCTTGCCATGCCCTGCGAACCGTCTTTTGTATGGCGCGCGGCAGCCACCGGCCCCCTGATCGGCGGATGCCTGCTTTCAGCCTCCGGCATGGGCAAGACCCGGCCTGCTACAGGATCCTAGAATGCCTTTTTTCACTGAAATACCTGATGCGACCATCGACCTGGAGGCCGCGACCCCGGTTCTCAGTCTCGGCAGCAATCTCCTGCTGAACAGACTCGCCGGCTCGACCCAATTTGCGCAATATGACGTGGATGCCTCGCAGGCCACCACGCTGCGCCGGGGCGACGATGTCTCGCTGGTGGATGGCGAGGGCAATCCGCTGCTGTCGGGCGGCACCTTCGCAGGCACCGGCACGCTGTCCTCGGCAGCGGCCAGCGTGGGCGTTCCATTGGTTGCCCAGCTCAAGGTGCAACTGAACCCGATCAACGGCTCTTTCGTCGTGGACGGCGAGGACACCTATTTCGTCTCCGACCAGCCCCTGGACAAGGACCATATCGGCGTCAAGATCACCGGCACCATCCTTGGACAGCAAATCAATCTTGCGAATGTGAACATCTCGGACCTCGGCGGTGTATTGACCGGCCCGGTTCTGTCAGCGGTGCAGAACCTGCTTGACACGCTGGTGGTCAACATCGCCTACAATCCCGCCGGCACGCTGGTCCTTGACGACGACGACGTCTTTCCCTGCTTCACCGCCGGCACGCTGATCGACACGCCCGATGGCCCGGTTCCGGTCGAATGCCTGTCGGTGGGCGATCTGGTGCTGACGGCCGACCACGGCCCGCAGCCGGTCCGCTGGATCGGCCGCCGCCGCTTTGCCGCCGACCGGCTGGCCGCCCATGACGCCCGGCTGATGCCCGTCCGCATCAAGGCCGGGGCACTGGGGCCGAACATGCCCTCGGCGAACCTGACCGTCTCGCCGCAGCACCGGATCCTGCTGCGCTCGCGCATCGCGCAGCGGATGTTCGGCACCGACGAGATCCTGGTCGCCGCCAAGCAGCTCTTGCAGATCGAGGGCGTCGAGCGCGCCACAGACCTGGCCGAGGTGGAATATGTCCATATCCTCTTCGACCGGCACGAGGTGGTCCGGGCCAACGGCGCCGCGACCGAATCGCTCTATCTGGGCCCGCAGGCCCTTGCCGCCCTGCCCGCCCCGGCGGTCGGGGAAATCCTTGCCATCTTCCCCGAACTGGCCGCGCGCAGCCATGCCCCCGAGGGGGCGCGGATGCTGGCCTCGGGGCGCAAGGCGCGCAAGCTGGCGCAGCGCCATGCGCAGAACGGCCAGCCGCTGGTCCTGGCCTGAATCGGCAGCGGCCGTGCAGGGGCCGCCGTGCCCCTGCCGGCTGCGGTTGCGGGTGCGGGGCCTTGTCGCTAAAACCCCGGCAAACCCAAGGAGCCCCGCATGATCCCGCGCTATGCCCGTCCCGAAATGGTCGCCATCTGGTCGCCCGAGACCAAGTTCCGCATCTGGTACGAGATCGAGGCGCATGCCTGCGACGCCCAGGCCGACCTGGGCGTGATCCCGCGCGAGAATGCCGAGGCCGTCTGGAAGGCCAAGGACGTCGAATTCGACGTCGCCCGCATCGACGAGATCGAGGCCGTGACCAAGCATGACGTCATCGCCTTCCTGACCCACCTGGCCGAGCATATCGGCGCCGAGCAGGCGCGCTTCGTCCACCAGGGCATGACCAGCTCGGACGTGCTTGACACCACGCTGAACGTGCAGCTGGTGCGCGCCGCCGACATCCTGCTGGCCGACATGGACAAGGTGCTGGCCGCGCTGAAGAAACGCGCCTACGAGCACAAGGACACCGTGCGCATCGGCCGCAGCCACGGCATCCATGCCGAGCCGACCACCATGGGCCTGACCTTCGCCCGCTTCTACGCCGAGATGGCGCGCGGCCGCGAACGCCTGCTGCGCGCCCGCGAAGAGGTGGCGACCGGCGCCATCTCGGGCGCGGTCGGCACCTTCGCCAATATCGACCCGGCGGTCGAGGAACATGTCTGCGCCAAGATGGGCCTCTCGCCCGAGCCGATCTCGACCCAGGTCATCCCGCGCGACCGCCATGCGATGTTCTTTGCCACGCTGGGCGTGATCGCCAGCTCGATCGAGAACATCGCCATCGAGATCCGCCACATGCAGCGCACCGAGGTGCTGGAGGCCGAGGAATATTTCAGCCCCGGCCAGAAGGGCAGCTCGGCCATGCCGCATAAAAGGAACCCGGTCCTGACCGAGAACCTGACCGGCCTGGCCCGCCTGGTGCGCATGGCCGTGGTGCCGGCGATGGAGAACGTGGCGCTGTGGCACGAACGCGACATCAGCCATTCCTCGGTCGAGCGCGGCATCGCCCCGGATGCGACGATCACCCTGGACTTCGCCCTGAACCGCCTGGCCGGCGTGATCGAAAAGCTGGTGGTCTACCCCGAGAACATGCTGAAGAACATGAACAAGTTCAAGGGGCTGGTCATGTCGCAGCGCGTGCTTCTGGCCCTGACCCAGGCCGGCGTCAGCCGCGAGGACGCCTATCGCCTGGTGCAGCGCAACGCCATGAAGGTCTGGGAACAGGGCGCCGATTTCAAGACCGAGCTGCTGGGCGACGCCGAGGTGACGGCCGCGCTTTCCCCCGCCGAGATCGAGGAGAAGTTCGACCTCGGCTATCACACCAAGCATGTGGACACGATTTTCGCCCGGGTCTTCGGGGAAAACGGCGCGCATTAACCGCCTGTTCGCTTTTCCCTGCCAGATTGCCCCCGACAGGTTTGGAATCGGGGGCAATCCATGGGTGTTCCGGCGCTCGGGGCGACGGCGGGGCTCAGTCCGCGGCAAAAGGCGGCGGTGATCGTGCGGCTGGTGCTGGCCGAGGGCGGGGATATCGACCTGGCCCGGCTGCCGCCCGAACTGCAGACCGACCTGGCGCAGGAAATGGCGCTGATGGGCATGATCGACCGCGAGACGCGCAATGCCATCGTGGCCGAGTTCTGCGACCGGCTGGAGGCGGTCGGCCTGTCCTTTCCGGGCGACATCGACGGCACCCTGGACCTGCTCGACGGCCATCTCTCGCCCGATACGACCGACCAGCTGCGGCGCATGGCGGCGCTGCACGGGGCCGGCGATCCCTGGGACAGCATCGCCGCCCTGCCGCCCGCGCTCCTGGCCGAACTGGCCCGGACCGAAGCGGTCGAGATCGGGGCGGTGATGTTCTCGAAACTGCCGGTGCCGCGCGCGGCCGAGGTGTTCGGCCTGCTGGACCAGGAACGCGCCCGCCAGATCGCCTATGCCATGTCGCTGACCGGCGGCATCACCCCCGAGGCGCTGCAACGCATCGGCCGGGCGCTGATCCAGGCCGCCGACGCCGTGCCGCAGCCGGCGCTGGAGGGCAAGGCCGGCGAAAAGGTCGGCGCGATCCTGAACTTCTCGCCCTCCAGCATGCGCGACAGCGTCCTGGCCGGGCTCGAGGACGATGATGCCGCCTTTGCCGGCGAGGTGCGCAAGACCATCTTCACCTGGGCGCATATCCCGCGCCGCATCGACCGGCGCGACATCGCCCGCATCCTGCGCGAGGTGGACAATCCCGTGCTGCTCAAGGCGCTGGCCGGCGCCCGCGGCCCGGCGCGCGAGACCGTGGATTTCCTGCTCGGCGGCATTTCCTCGCGCCTGGCCGAATCGATGCGCGAAGAGATCGAGGCGCTCGGCAAGGTCTCGGCCCGCGATGCCGAGGAGGCGATGGACCAGGTCGTGGTCACGATCCGCCGCATGGAGGCGGCGGGCGACCTGTTCCTGATCGCCCAGGAGACCGAGGAGGAGGGAGAGGAGGAAGAACCGCAAGCCCCGCCCGGCTGATGGGCGCCGGCACCCGCGATCCGGCAGGCCGTGGCAAGGCCGCCGCCACGCGCCGCGGCCTCGCCGACCACCCGACGCGGCCCCGGGCCGCCACGCGCCGCACGGGTCGCCCCGCACGGCATCGTACCGCATCGGCTTCGCGCAGCAGCAGGCCGCCCGGCGCGGCATCCGGTCCGGGTCACCCGGCACGGCATCCAGGCAGGCCGGGCGCGCCGCCTGCCGGCACATGGCAGACGGCAACCGGGACCGCATGGCAACCGGGCCCGTGGCACGCGACGGCCGGGCCGTCCGGCACATCGCGTCAAGGCCGCCCGGCGCTGGTGCCCTCGCCGATCGCGGCACCGCGTCCGGCGGCCAGCCGCAAAGGCTTGCCCGGCCCCGGCCTCTGCCCTAGCAGGGGGCGGGAGCGGCGCATCGCGCCAGGGGACGGCGGGCCAGGGGACGGCGGGCCAGGAAAACGGCAAGGACGGGACGGATGGCATGACAAATCGGATCGCGCTGGTGCTGGGGCTTCTGATCCTGGGCCTTTTCGCCGCGGATGCGCTGGTGCTGCATTGGAACCTGCCGCTGTTCCTGGGCAAGGAATTCGCCGGCCTGATCGAATATCTCAGCTTCTGGCGCTGAGGCGCCCGGCGCGGCGATTCGCCGCTCTGCAGCATCGGCCCTCGCGGCAGGCGGCCCGCCCCGCCGGCGCCAGACATCCGCGCCGCCGGCCGGACGCCGCGGCAGCGACCATATGTCGCAACAATGCCCCGGCATGGCCCTTTCGGCCCGGTTTCCGCCCCTTCCGCTCGCAGGCATTTGCATTTCCCCGGCGATGCGGGCTATTTGCAGCGCGAACATCATCAGCGGCGGAGGAAACCTATGGCTGTCAAGGTAGCGATCAACGGCTTTGGCCGGATCGGTCGGAACGTGCTGCGCGCGATCATCGAATCGGGGCGCAATGATATCGAGGTCGTGGCGATCAACGACCTGGGCCCGGTCGAAACCAATGCGCATCTGCTGCGCTACGACTCGGTCCATGGCCGCTTCCCCGCCGAGGTCAAGGTCTCGGGCGATTCGATCGACGTCGGCCGCGGCCCGATCAAGGTCACCGCGATCCGCAACCCGGCCGAACTGCCCTGGGGCGACATCGACGTCATCATGGAATGCACCGGCATCTTCGCCTCCAAGGAAAAGGTGCAGCCGCACCTGTCGACCGGCGCCAAGCGGGTGCTGATCTCGGCCCCCGGCGACAATGCCGACAAGACCATCGTCTTCGGGGTGAACCACGACACGCTGACCAAGGACGACATCGTCGTCTCGAACGCCAGCTGCACCACCAACTGCCTGTCGCCGGTGGCCAAGGTGCTGAATGACAGCATCGGCATCGCCCGCGGCTTCATGACCACGATCCACAGCTATACCGGCGACCAGCCGACGCTGGACACCATGCACAAGGATCTCTACCGCGCCCGCGCCGCGGCGCTGTCGATGATCCCGACCTCGACCGGCGCGGCCAAGGCCGTGGGCCTGGTGCTGCCCGAACTCAAGGGCCGCCTGGACGGCGTGGCGATCCGCGTGCCGACGCCCAACGTTTCGGTCGTGGACCTGGTCTTCGAAGCCGCCCGCGACACCTCGGTCGAGGAAATCAACCAGGCCATCCGCGCCGCCGCCGACGGCCCGCTGAAAGGCATCCTGGGCTATACCGACGAGCCGCTGGTCTCCTCGGACTTCAACCACGACAGCCACAGCTCGGTCTTCCACATGGACCAGACCAAGGTGATGGAGGGCAAGCTGTGCCGCATCCTGACCTGGTATGACAACGAATGGGGCTTCTCGAACCGCATGTCCGACACCGCGGTCGCCATGGGCAAGCTGATCTGAACCCGCATCTGAACCCGCAAGGGCTCGATCCGAAAACCGAAACGCGCCCTCGCCGGGGCGCGTTCTTCCTTTCCGGCGGGCCGGCCTGGCCGGTCGCCCGTCAGTCCTTGCCCGAAAGGCGCCGCACATTGGCGCGGGTGCGCTTGCGATAGGGCCGCAGCGCCGCCGCCATCACCCGGTCAGCCCGCTCGCCCCGCCCGGCGGCGCGCAGCGCGGCATGCAGCGCCTCGGAGGCGGCATCGGCCTTCTCGACCACCATGCGCTGCGGCTCGGCCGCGTCCTGGCGCAACAGCCCCATCATCCCCGCCGTCCGCAGGGCGATGACCATCTGCGATTCCCAGGCCATGCGCGCCATCTGCTGCCACAGCAGCAGCGGCGCCTGCATCGCCGCATAATTCATCTTGCCGAAACCCATCACGAATTCCCTTTAAGCGAACAACAGGCGGGCAAGGCTGCGCCCATGGCGACGAAATGCCAAGAGCCCCGGTGGACGGGATCTTTGCCCTATGGCCTTGCTGCCGCACCCGGTATAGAGGGAAAATCATGACCAAATCCGTGACGCTCCGACGCCCCGACGACTGGCACCTGCATCTGCGCGATGGCGCCATGCTGCAGGCAGTGGCTTCATTTTCCGGCCATTTCGGCCGGGCGATCATCATGCCGAACCTGGTGCCGCCGGTGGTGACCGGGGCGCAGGCCGCGGCCTATCGCGACCGCATCCGCGCCGCCCTGGCCCCGGAAATGACGTTGCGTCCCTTGATGACGCTCTACCTGACCGAAACCAGCGATCCGGCCGATGTGCTGGCCGCCCATGCGCAGGGAATCATCTCGGCGGTCAAGCTCTACCCGGCCGGGGCGACCACCAATTCGGCCTCGGGCGTGCGCGATTTCGACAAGGTGCGCGGCGTGCTCGAGGCCATGGCCCAGGCCGGCATCCCGCTCTGCGTCCATGGCGAGGTCACCGATCCGGCGGTGGACATCTTCGACCGCGAGGCCGTGTTCATCGACCGCGTCCTGGACCCGATCCGCCGCGCCACCCCCGGCCTGCGGGTGGTGATGGAACATGTCACCACCTCGGACGGGGTGGATTACGTCGCGGCGAACGAGGATATCGGCGCCACCATCACCACGCATCACCTGGTCATCAACCGCAACCACATCCTGGCGGGCGGCATCCGGCCGCATTACTACTGCCTGCCGGTCGCCAAGCGCGAAACCCACCGGCTGGCGCTGCGCCGCGCCGCGACCTCGGGGGACGCGCGTTTCTTCCTGGGCACCGATTCGGCGCCGCACCCGGACCGCGCCAAGGAATCGGCCTGCGGCTGCGCCGGCTGCTTCACCGCGCCGAACACCATGTCGATCCTCGCGCAGGTCTTCGAGGAGGAGGATGCGCTCGACCGGCTGGAAGGCTTCGCCTCGCTCCACGGCGCCGGCTTCTACGGCATGGCGCCGAACCAGGACCGCATCCGCCTGGTGAAGCGCGACACGCCTGCCGCATATCCGACCCATATCCCGGCCGGCGACGAGACCGTCACCGTCTTCGACCCCGGCTTCCCGCTCTACTGGCACCTCGAGGATCCCGCATGACCCTGCCCTTTCCCCCGCGCGAGGAAATCGCCCGGCTGACCGCCCGCATGCTGCTGGAGATCAAGGCGGTGCATTTCAACGCCGCCGAGCCCTATACCTATGCCTCGGGGCTGAAGGGGCCGACCTATATCGACTGCCGCAAGCTGATCAGCTTTCCGCGCATCCGCGCGACGCTGATGGATTTCCTGGCGGCGACGGTGCTGCGCGAGGCGGGCTTCGCCGCCTTCGACAACGTCGCCGGCGGCGAGACGGCGGGCATCCCCTTCGCCGCCTGGGTGGCCGAGCGGCTGGAACTGCCGATGACCTATGTGCGCAAGAAGCCCAAGGGCTACGGCCGCAACGCCCGCATCGAGGGCGCCATGACCGAGGGCCAGCGCGTGCTGCTGGTCGAGGATCTGACCACCGACGGCGGCTCGAAGCTGAGCTTCGTCGACGCGATCCGCGAGACCGGCGCCACCTGCGGCCATACGGCGGTCATCTTCTATTACGGCATCTTCCCGGAAACCACGCAGCGCCTGGCCGACCATGGCGTCCGGCTGCACCATCTCTGCACCTGGTGGGACGTGCTGGCCGAGGCCAAGGCGCAGGGCTTCTACGACCAGGCAACGCTCGCCGAGGTCGAAAGCTTCCTGACCGATCCCCGCGCCTGGCAGGCCGCGCATCCCTGATCCGGCGCCAGACGCGCAACCACGGCGCCTCTCGGCACGGCCGCATGGGTATTTGATGAACGAAGAAGACGGGCGCGGCGCTCCATTCTTCTCTGTTGCCCAAATACCCATGCCGCCCTGGCCACCGGCGCGAGGGGCGGCATTCCGTCCACAGCTTATCCACAGCATATCCCGATGGACCGCGGGGCGCATAAGGTGGATAACGGCTCCCAGCCGAGTCGAAGGTCGGAGACCATGGGATGAGCGAGTTGCGCGCCGTCGAAATCAGGAAGCCCGGCGAGATCGCCGAGGCCGCCGCCGCCCAGGCGGTGCCCTTCTCGATCGAGGCCGAGCAGCAATTGCTGGGCGCGCTGCTGACCAATAACGAGGTCTACGACCACGTCTCGCGCATCATCCAGGCCGGGCATTTCTACGACCCGGTCCACCGCCGCATCTACGAGATCTGCGCCGAGCGCATCGCCAGGAACGCCCTGGCGAGCCCGGTCACGATCAAGGCCTTCATGGAGCATGACGCCGGCCTGAAGGAACTGGGCGGCCCGGCCTATCTGGCGCGGCTGGCCGGGGCGGCGATCTCGTCCCATGCCGCGCGCGATTATGCGCAGATGATCCGCGAATTCGCCCTGCGCCGCGAGCTGATCGGGCTGGGGCAGGACATCGCCGCGCGTGCCGCCACCGTCACGGTCAGCGATTCCGCCGAGGAGCAGATCAAGGAGGCCGAGCAGGTTCTCTACAAGCTGGGCGAGCAGGGCGTGGCCGAGCGCGGCTTCCAGAGCTTCCTGGCCGCCGTCACCGGGGCGCTGAACGCCGCCAATGCCGCCTTCAGCCGCGGCGGCGGGCTGTCGGGCATCTCGACCGGGCTGGTCGACCTGGACGGCAAGATGGGCGGGCTGAACCGCTCGGACCTGATCATCCTGGCCGGGCGGCCCTCGATGGGCAAGACCTCGCTGGCCACCAACATCGCCTTCAACGTCGCCAAGGCGCATCGCCTGGGCGAGCTGCCCGACGGCACGCATGGCACGGTGGCGGGCGGCGTCGTCGGCTTCTTCAGCCTCGAGATGTCGGCCGAGCAGCTGGCCGCGCGCATCCTCTCGGAGGCCGCCGAGGTGCCCAGCGAGGCGATCCGCCGCGGCGACATGACCGAGGACGAGTTCCGCCGCTTCGTCAAGGCCGCCCACGACCTGCAGAACTGCCCGCTTTACATCGACGACACGCCCGCCCTGCCGATCAACCAGCTGGCGGCGCGGGCCCGCAAGCTCAAGCGCACCATGGGGCTGGACCTGCTGATCGTGGACTATCTGCAGCTGCTGCGCGCCGCCTCGGCCAAGGACAGCCGCGTGAACGAAGTCAGCGAGATCACCCAGGGCCTCAAGGCCGTCGCCAAGGAGCTGGACATCCCGGTCATCGCGCTCTCGCAGCTGTCGCGCCAGGTCGAGAGCCGCGAGGACAAGCGCCCGCAGCTGTCCGACCTGCGCGAATCCGGCTCGATCGAGCAGGATGCCGACATCGTCATGTTCGTCTTCCGCGAGGAATATTACCGCGAGCGCGAAAAGCCCGCCGACCACGACCTCGACAAGATGGCCACCTGGCAGCAGGTCATGGAATCCTGCCACGGCAAGGCCGAGGTCATCATCGGCAAGCAGCGCCACGGCCCGATCGGCACGGTCGAGCTGTCCTTCGAGGGCCGCTTCACCCGCTTCGGCAACCTGGAAAAGCATCGCAGCTGGGATCGCGCTGAATGAACCTGCCGGTGCCCTTCGTCACCATCGGCCTGCTGATCCTGTCGAACCTGTTCATGACCGTCGCCTGGTACGGGCATCTGAAATTCAAGGCCGCGCCGCTTCTGCTGGTGATCCTGGTCAGCTGGGGCATCGCCTTCTTCGAATATGTGCTGCAGGTGCCGGCGAACCGCAGCGGCTACGGCCATTTCAACGCCGCGCAGCTCAAGACCATCCAGGAGGTGATCAGCCTGTCGGTCTTCGTGCTGTTCTCCTGGGCCTGGCTGGGCGAGCGGCTGACCTGGAACGTGGCGGCGGGCTTTGCCTGCATCTGCCTGGGCGCCTTCCTGATCTTCCACGATTTCGGCAGTTCTGCGCATTGACGCGAAACAGAGCCCTGTAAACAGGCGATTGCCTTTGCCCGCCGACCGGGCAAAGGTGCGGGCATGAGCAGCGCGACCCCCTCCCTTCCCCGCCGGCCAAGCATTCTGACCCTGGTTTCGATCTCGGCCGCCGGGGCGCTTTCCATGAACATCTTCCTGCCCTCGCTGCCGGCCATGGCGCGGGATTTCGGCGTGGAATACGGCTTCATGCAGCTTTCCGTCTCGGCCTTCCTGGGGGTCAGCGCGGTGCTGCAACTGCTTTGCGGCCCGATCAGCGACCGCTATGGCCGCCGGCCGGTGGTGCTGGGCTCGTTTGCGATCTTCCTGCTGGCGACCGTGGGGGCGCTGCTGGCCAGGGATGCCGCCTGGTTCATGGTCTTCCGCCTGATCCAGGCCGTCGCCACCACCGGCTTCGTCATCAGCCGCGCCGTGGTGCGCGACATCGTGCCGGCCGAGCAGGCGGCCAGCATGATCGGCTATGTCACCATGGGCATGTCGCTGGTGCCGATGATCGCGCCGACGCTGGGGGGCGTGCTGGACGAGACCCTGGGCTGGCGCGCCAGCTTCGTCGCCATGGGCCTGACCGGGCTGGCGGTCATGGCGCTTTGCGCCTTCGACCTGCCCGAGACGGCGCGCGGTGGCGGCGTGCCGCTGCGCCGGCAGGTCGCGACCTATCCGGTTCTGGCCCGCTCGCAGCGGTTCTGGGGCTATGCGCTGGCGGCGACGCTCAGCGCCGGGTCGTTCTATGCCTATCTGGGCGGCGCGCCCTTCGTCGGCCAGGTGGTGCTGCACCTGTCGCCGGCCGAGGTCGGCTATTGGTTCGCCGGCCCCTCGATCGGCTATGCGCTGGGGAATTACCTTTCGGCGCGGTTCTCGACCCGCATCGGCATGAACCGGATGATCCTGTCGGGGGCGCTGATCTGCTCGGTCTTCCTGGCGCTGGCGCTGGCGGTGGACCTGATGGGCGGGCTGACGCCGCTGGTCTTCTTCGGCGCGGTCGGGCTGATGGGGCTGGGCAACGGCATGGTGCTGCCCAATGCCAATGCCGGGATGATGAGCGTGCGCCCCGAACTCGCCGGCACCGCCAGCGGGCTGGGCGGCGCCATGGCGGTGGCGGGCGGCGCCGGGCTGGCGGCGCTGGCCGGCGCGCTCTTGCACGACGAATCGGGGGCGGCGCCGCTTCTGGTCATCATGGCCGGGTCGGCCCTGGCCTCGATCGGCTTCATCCTCTGGGTCATGATCCGCGAAAGGCAGGTCATCGCCGGCCGCTAGATCCCCCTTGCGGCAACGCCTTTGCAAAGCGTATGGCTGCTTTGCAAAGAGGACTCGCATGGCCACACAAAAGATCTATGCCGGCGTCGCCCTGCGCGAGACGCGGGCCCGCGCCGGCCTGACCCAGCGCGCCTTTGCCGACCGGCTGGGCGTGTCGCTGCCCTATCTGTCGCAAATGGAGAACAACCATCGCCCGGTCTCGGCCGGGGTGCTGCTGAAGCTGGCCTCCGAGTTCTCGGTGGACCTGGGTGCCATGGCGGTCGGCGATGCCGAGCGCATGGTGATGGACATGGCCGAGGCGCTGGCCGATCCGCTGTTCGACAGCGCGCCGCCCCGCGCCGACCTGCGGCTGGCCGCGACCAATGCGCCGGCGCTGGCGCGCGCCTTCCTGGACCTTTATCGCGCCCATCGCGAGGGGCAGGAACGGCTGGCCGCGCTGGACGAGGCGCTGGGGGCCGGGGCGCAGAACGCCACCCCCTCGCCCTGGGAGGAGGTGCGCGACTTCTTCCACTATTGCGACAACTATATCGACGCGGTGGACCACGCCGCCGAGCATTTCGCCCGCATCCGCCCCGAGTTGCGCCCGCTGGACCGCGCCATCGCCGCCCTGGCCGAGCGCGGCATCGAGGTGGTGATGGCCGAGCTGGGCAGCGGCCCGGTCTATCTGCGCGACGGCAAGCGCATCACCCTGAACGCCGCCGCCGAGCCCGCCACGCAAGCCTTCCAGCTCTTGCACCTGCTGGCACTGGAGACGCGCGGCGACCTCCTGGAGGCGACGCTGGAACTGGCGCGGTTCCGCAGCGCCTCGGCCCGCGACATCGCCCGGCTGGGGCTGGCGAATTACTTCGCCGGCGCGGCGATGATGCCCTATGCCCGCTTCCTGGCCACCGCGCGGGCCGAACGGCACGATCTGGAGCGGCTGGCGCATCTGTTCCACGCCTCTCTGGAGCAGGTGGCGCATCGGCTCTCGACCCTGCAGCGCGGCGGCGACCGCGGCGTGCCGTTCTTTTTCGTCCGCGTCGACCAGGCCGGCACCATCACCAAGCGCCATTCCGCCACGCGCATGCAATTCGCCCGCTTCGGCGGCGCCTGTCCCTTGTGGAACGTGCACCAGGCCTTCGAGACCCCCGGCCGCTTCCTGCGCCAGCTGGCCGAGACCCCGGACGGCAAGCGTTACCTGCTGCTGGCGCGGGACGTGTCCAAGCCCGCCGGCGCCTTCGGCGCGCCGGTGCGCCGCTTTGCCATCGGCCTGGGCTGCGAAATCAGCCATGCCCGCGACGTGGTCTATGCCGACGGGCTGGACATCGGCAATCCGCAGCTGTTCGAGCCGATCGGCGTGTCCTGCCGGATCTGCCCGCGGCCGAACTGCCACCAGCGTTCGGTGCCGCCGGTGGACCGCCATATCCGCATCCCGGCGGATCGCCCCGGCCCGCTGCCCTATGAGATCGCCTGAAACCGCCGCAAACGCCGCCGCAAGCCGCGCGGTTCCGCCGCCCCGGGGGCGAATCCCGCGCGCCATCGCCCGATCTGCCCCTGGGCCGGACCGGCCTGCCTAATTCATGGGCAGAAATCCTGGCCGGCCGCCGCAAGCCCCCGCCGCCACGCGGGATGCGGATCGAACCGACCAGTGCATCAAATTATCTTCAAACTTTCACATATTGATTGGACTGGTTCAGTCTTGCAATCCACGGTTGTATCAAAAGGGGCCTTTGCTCCGGCACAGATCCACCCGCCTGGCGGGGGCGATCGGCATCAATCCGCCCAAGCGGCACATAAACCCTCCGCCCCTGTTGCGCTTTGATCACAGGTCGGATTTATCCGTGCGCAGCCATGACCGCCTTTGCCCGGCAGGTCGGCCGAAACAACATGGACCTGGGACATTGCGGATCACCCACAGCCTGAATTCGGTGCTTGAGCGCTGGCTGCCAGAACAGCGCCTATTCCTGAAGTCGGACAAGACCACCCGCTTTCTGCGGCTGCGTCCGGCCACGCAGCTTCTTGCCCTGGGCGGCCTCGCGCTGGTCTTCGGCTGGACGATCATCGCCAGCTCGATCCTGGTCATCGACGCGATCGGCGCCGGCTCGGTGCGCCAGCAGGCCCGGCTGACGCAAGGCGCGCTGGAAGCGCGGCTGACCGATCTGTCCGCCGAACGCGACCGCCGCGCCGCCGAGGCGGTGGCGGCGCAGAACCGCTTCGCCGTGGCGCTGGACCAGGTCTCGCACATGCAGTCTCTGCTTTTGGAAACCGAGGCGCAGCGCCGCGAGCTGGAAACCGGCCTGGGCGCGGTGCAGGCCGAGCTGCACGGCGCGGTCAAGGCCCGCCAGCAGGCCGAGGCGCTGGCCGCGCCCGAAGGCGCTGCCGGCCCCGCCCGCACCGCCGAATTGCAGGCCGCGCTGGACATCCTGGCGGGCGAGTTGAAACAGGCCGCCGGCCAGCGCATCGAGGCGGTGCAGCAGGCCGAGGACGCCCGCCGCCTGGCCGAGGCCGTCACGCTGGAGCGCGACCAGATCATCGCCCGCAACGACGCCATCCTGTCGCAGCTGGAAGACGCCGTGACCGTCTCGGTCAAGCCGCTGGACGACATGTTCCGCAGCGTCGGCATGAACCCGGACGAGATCCTGCGCACCGTGCGCCGCGGCTATGTCGGCCAGGGCGGCCCGCTGAACCCGGTCGGCTATTCCTCCAGCGGCAATGCCGAGATCAGCCAGGGCGAGGCCAAGGCCAGCGAGATCCTGATCACCCTGGACCAGATGAACAGCTATCGCATCGCGGTCGAGAAGATGCCGCTGGCCATGCCAGTGAAATCGGCCTTCCGCTATACCTCGCCCTTCGGCCGCCGCTGGGGCCGCGCGCATGAGGGCATCGACATGGCCGCCCCGGTCGGCACGCCGATCTATGCCACGGCCGAGGGCACGGTGATCTTCGCCGGCTGGCAACGCGGCTATGGCAACCTGATCAAGATCCGGCACGAGCTGGGCACCGAAACCCGCTATGGCCACCTGTCCAAGATTCGCGTGAAGGTGGGCCAAAAGGTATCGCGCGGCAGCCAGATCGGTGATATGGGCAATACCGGCAGATCGACCGGCCCGCATCTTCACTATGAAGTCCGCGTGAACGGCCGTGCCGTGAATCCCATGAGCTTCATCAAGGCAGCCCAAAATGTTTTCTAAGACCCGTGTTACCGAACCCGGCCCCCGCACCCAGCCGACCCCCGAGCCCGAATCGGCGCGCAGCCTTGACACGAGTTACGACCTTCCGCCGGCCGCGGCCCCGCGGGCACGCACCGCGCCTTCGGTGCTGTCCTCCGACCTGACCGTCACCGGCAATATCCGGACCGAGGGCGACATCCAGGTCGAGGGCACGATCGAGGGCGACATCCGCGCCCACCAGCTGATCGTCGGCGAAAGCGCCACCATCCGCGGCGAGATCGTCGCCGAGGAAGTGGTGGTGAACGGCCGCATCGTCGGCCGCCTGCGCGGCCTCAAGGTCCGCCTGACCGCCACCGCGCGGGTCGAGGGCGACATCATCCACAAGACCATCGCCATCGAATCCGGCGCCCATTTCGAAGGCTCGGTCCAGCGCCAGGAAGACCCGCTGGCCAATGGCGTGACCCCGAAACTGGCGCCGCCGCCGGCCCGCGCGGCCAATGACGACGCCGAGTGATCCTGGGGATCCCGGCGTCACCGCAATGATCGGCGGCCCTCGGGCCGCCGTTTTTCATGGTTCGGGCTCGGGGTCCGGCATCAGCAGCCGATACATGTGCCAGCTGGCATGGCCCAGCACCGGCAGGGCGACGAACAGCCCCAGAAACAGCGGCACGATGCCCAGAAACAGCAGCGCGGCGATGACCACGGCCCAGGACAGCATCACCGGCAGGTTCGCCCCCACCGCCTGGAAGCTGGCGATGATGGCCGAGATCAGGTCCACCTCGCGGTCCAGGATCAGCGGCAGCCCGACCACGGTGATCGAGAACAGCACCGCGGCAAAGCCCGCCCCGATCGCCGTGCCCGCCGCCAGCATGACCAGCCCGCGGCCCTGCAGCAGCACCTCGGGCGAGGAGGTGATGTTGGTCAGCGCCGAGACGCCCATGAACAGCGCGAAGGTGGTATGGGCGACAAAGACCCAGAACATGAACATCAGCAGGATGACCATGGCCATGGACGGCACCTGCCGGTCCTTTTGCGCGATGACCACGGCCAGCACCTCGCGCCAGATCAGCGGCCGGTCCGATTCGATGCGCCGGCTGACCTCGTAAAGCCCGACGGCGGCGAAGGGCGCGATCAGCGGAAAGCCGACGATAAAGGGCATCAGCCACCATTCCTGCCCTGCCGCGGTGGCGACCGCGGTCAGCACCAGCCCGCCCGCGACATAGAAGGCCGCGAACAGCAGGCCGAATGCGGGCGCGCGGCGGAAATCCCGCCAGCCCGCCGCCAGCGCCGCCGGAATGGCCTCCAGCCCGATCACCGCCGGCAGCGGGATCTCGTCCGGGCCCGGATCGGGCAAGGGGTCGGGCAGCGGCTGCCGCTCGGGCTCGGGGATGGGACTGGGAATGGGCTTGGGATCCGAATCGGTAAATACCATCTGCTCCTCCGTCAATGCGACGAAGGTTAGCAGGCCCGCGGCAAAGAAAAAGCCTTAGCGCGCGAAGCGCGCCATCAGCGCCTCGCGGACGGTGGGCGAGACGAATTTCGACACGTCCCCGCCCAGCCGCGCGATCTCCTTGACCAGTTTCGAGGCGATGGCCTGGCGCCGGGCATCGGCCATCAGGAAGACCGTCTCGATGCTGTCGTCCATGGCCCGGTTCATGCCGACCATCTGGAACTCGTATTCGAAATCGGCCACCGCCCGCAGGCCGCGCACGATCACCGTGGCGCCGACATCGCGGGCGCAGTCGATCAGCAGGTTCTCGAACGGATGGACCACGATCTCGCCGCCGCGCCTGGCGACGATGCGGTCGCATTCCTCGCGCACCATGGCGACGCGATCCTCCAGCGCGAAAAGCGGACTCTTGTCGCGGTTGATGGCAACGCCGATCACCAGCCGGTCCACCAGTTCCAGCGCACGCTGGATGATGTCCTGGTGGCCCAGGGTGATGGGATCGAAGGTGCCTGGGTAAAGCCCGATGCGCATGGGTTGCCGTCTCCTCGCCGAATGCCGGCAGTCAAACAGGGTTTCGCCAAGGAATGCAAGACCATGCGCCCGGCCCGCCTTGCGCGCGGCGGGCGGGCGGGCCGGGTCAGTTGCCCATGATCATCCCGGTCAGCGCCTCTTTTTCCGCCGCCAGTTCCTTGAGCCGGGCCGAGACCGCGTCGCCGATCGAGACGATGCCGACCATCTCGCCCTGCTCGTTCACCACCGGCAGGTGGCGGAAGCGGCCCTGGGTCATGCGGTCCAGGATCACCAGCGCATCCTCGCCGGTGGTGCAGGTCGCCAGCTTGCGGGTCATCAGCTCGGTGATCGGCTGCTCCAGGATCGCGGCCCCCCGCTTGCCCAGTTCGCGCACCACGTCGCGCTCGGACAGGATGCCCAGCGGGATCTTGCCATCCTCGGACACCACGATCGCACCGATGCGCTTTTCCGAAAGCAGCCTGGTGGCCTCGGCCACGCTGGTTTCCGGGGCGACGGTGAAAATCTCGCCGCTGGCCTTCATCGACAGGATCTGGTTGACGAGCATCGCTGTTCCTCCTCAGGGTTGGCGCAAGCAGGGCTGGCGCAAGCGTCCTGGCGCCCAGCGTCACCTCAACCTCGGCTTGCGTCAAGCCCGATGTTGCAGTGCAGCGATCAAGGTATGACCAGCGCCTGCAGCCGCGCCACCTCGGCCCGGATGCCCTGCGCCAGCGCATCCGCCAGCCGGTTCATCCGCTGCGAGCGGCGGTCGTCGGCATGCCGGATCAGCCAGAAGCTGCGCGTCAGCGAAACCTGGTCGGTCAGCACCCGCCGCACGCCGGGGCAGAAGGGAATCGCGAAGTCATGCACGATGCCCAGCCCCGCGCCCACCCGGATCGCCTGCATCTGCACCGAGACCGAGTTCGAGGTCAGCGCCGCCCATTCCGCCCCCGTCTCGGTCAGGTAGTCCAGCTCGCGGTCGAAGATCATGTCGGCGATATAGCCGATCATGCGATGGCCGCGCAGATCCTCGCGCGAGCGGATCGGCGGATGGGCGCGCAGATAGTCCTCATGCGCCGCCAGGTGCAGCTGGTAGTCGGTCAGCCGCTGCACCACCAGCCGCCCGGCCTGCGGCTGCGAGACGGCGATGGCCATGTCCGCCTCGCGCTTGGACAGGTTGAAGACCCGCGGCAGGGCGACGATCTGGATCTCCAGCCGCGGATGCGCCTCGGACAGGCGCGCGCAGACCTGCGGCAGCAGGTAGTTGGCGCAGCCGTCCGGCGCGCCGATGCGCAGCTGCCCGGTCAGGTCGCCGGGGCCGCTCAGCGCCTCTTCGGCGCCGCTCAGCGCCGCCTCGACCGCCTCGGCATGGGGCAAGAGCCGCTCGCCCTCGGGCGCCAGGCCATAGCCCTGCGGCGTCTTGACGAAAAGCTTGGCGCCCAGCGCGCCTTCCAGCCGCGCCACCCGCCGGCCCACGGTCGAGGCGTCGATGCCCAGCCGCCGCCCCGCCCCCGACAGGCTGTCGGCCCGCGCCACGGCCAGAAAGATGCGCAGGTCGTCCCAGTCCATGCCCGTCGCCTTTGCAGAAATGCAAAACCCTTTTGCCAGACTTCCTCTTTTTCCGGCAATGCTGCAAGTCTATGATCCCTCCGAAACCTGAACCCCTCGGGAGGCACCCATGGAAGAACTGAGCCACTGGATCGACGGCAAAGAGGTCAAGGGCACCTCGGGCCGCTTCAGCGATGTCTACAATCCCGCGACCGGCGAGGTGATCGCCCGCCTGCCGCTGGCCACCCCGGCCGAGCTGGACGCCGCCGTGAAGAGCGCCGAGAAGGCGCAGGTCGCCTGGGCCGCCACCAACCCGCAGCGCCGCGCGCGGGTGATGATGAAATTCGGCCAGCTGATCCAGGACAACATGGACGCGCTGGCCGAGCTGGTCTCGCGCGAACACGGCAAGACCCTGCCCGACGCCCGCGGCGACGTGCAGCGCGGCCTTGAGGTGATCGAGGTCTGCATGGGCGCGCCGGCGCTGCTCAAGGGCGAATATACCGACAATGCCGGCCCCGGCATCGACCTTTATTCCATGCGCCAGCCGCTGGGCGTGGTGGCGGGCATCACCCCCTTCAACTTCCCGGCGATGATCCCGCTGTGGAAGATGGGCCCGGCGCTGTCGGCCGGCAACGCGATGATCCTCAAGCCCTCCGAGCGCGTGCCCTCGACCTCGCTGATGCTGGCCAAGCTCGCGCAAGAGGCCGGGCTGCCCGACGGCGTGCTGCAGGTCGTCAACGGCGACAAGGAGATCGTGGACGCGATCCTCGACCATCCGACCGTGCAGGCGGTGGGCTTCGTCGGCTCGACCCCGATCGCGCAATATATCTATGGCCGCGCGGCGGCGAACGGCAAGCGCGCGCAATGCTTCGGCGGCGCCAAGAACCACATGCTGATCATGCCCGATGCCGACCTGGACAAGGCGGCGGACGCGCTGGTCGGCGCCGGCTTCGGCGCGGCGGGCGAACGCTGCATGGCGATCTCGGTCGCGGTGCCGGTGGGCGACAAGACCGCCGACGCGCTGATCGAGCGGCTGATCCCCAAGATCGAGAAGCTGAAGGTCGGCCCCTATACCGCCGGCGCGGACGTGGATTTCGGCCCGGTCATCACCAAGGCCGCGCAGGAGCGCATCGGCCGGCTGATCGATTCCGGCGTGGAACAGGGCGCCAAGCTGGTGGTGGACGGCCGCGGGCTGAAGATCCAGGGCTACGAGAACGGCTTTTTCTGCGGGCCCTCGCTCTTCGACAACGTGACCCGCGACATGGAGATCTACAAGGAAGAGATCTTCGGCCCGGTGCTCTCGACCGTGCGGGCGCAGAGCTACGAGGATGCGCTGAACCTGGTCATGGACAACGACTATGGCAACGGCACGGCGATCTATACCGCCGACGGCGACACGGCGCGCGACTTCGCCAGCCGGGTGAACGTGGGCATGGTCGGCATCAACTTCCCGATCCCGGTGCCGCTGAGCTATTACACCTTCGGCGGCTGGAAGAAGTCGGCCTTCGGCGACCTGAACCAGTATGGCCCGGACGCCTTCCGCTTCTACACCAAGACCAAGACCGTCACCGCGCGCTGGTTCTCGGGCATCAAGGACGGCGTGGCGCTGAACTTCAAGGCCATGGACTGATTGAACGGGCGGGCGGGGGCTCTGCCCCCGCGTGCCCTGCACCCCTCGACGGGGTGCCGGGCACGCTCCCCCGGGATATTTGGACAAGAAAGAAGCCGGGGCGCGGTTGCCGCCCCCGCCGTTTCGCGCAAACCTGCAAAACTGGCGCAACATTTCCCGGCCATGACCGGACAAGACACATCAACACGAAAGACATGAGGGGGAGAGCATGGATTTCGCGCTGAGCGAAGAGCAGCAGGCGATATTCGATCTGGCCCGGGATTTCGGGACGGCGGAGATCGCGCCCCATGCCCGCGCCTGGGAAGAGGCGGGCACCATCCCGCGCGCGCTGTGGCACAAGGCCGCCGAACTGGGTTTCGGCGGCGTCTATGTCGGCGAGGATCACGGCGGCACCGGGCTTTCGCGGCTGGACGCCACGCTGGTCTTCGAGGCGCTGGCCATGGCCTGCCCCTCGGTCGGCTCGTTCCTGTCGATCCACAACATGTGCGGCGGCATGATCGACAAGTTCGGCACCCCCGCGAACAAGGCGCGCTGGCTGCCCGGCCTGTGCAGCATGGAGACGGTGTTCTCCTATTGCCTGACCGAGCCGGGCTCGGGCTCGGACGCCGCGGCGCTGCGCACCCGCGCCGAGCGGGTCGAGGGCGGCTGGAAGCTGAACGGCACCAAGGCCTTCATCTCGGGCGGCAGCTATTCGGATTGCTACCTGGTCATGGTGCGTACCGGGCAGGACGGGCCGCGCGGCATCTCGACCATGGTGGTCGAGGCCGGCACGCCGGGCCTGAGCTTCGGCGCGCTGGAACACAAGATGGGCTGGAAGGCGCAGCCGACCGCGCAGGTGCAATTCGACGATTGCGTGATCCCCGAGGAGAACCTGATCGGCGAGGAAGGCCGCGGCTTCGCCTATGCCATGGCGGGCCTGGACGGCGGGCGGCTGAACATCTCGGCCGGCGCGCTTGGCGGTGCGCAGGCGGCGCTGGACGCGACCCTGCGCTACATGGGCGAGCGGCGCGCCTTCGGCCAGACGCTCGACCAGTTCCAGGCGCTGCAGTTCCGGCTGGCCGAGATGGAGACGGCGCTGCAATCGGCGCGCATCTTCCTGCGCCAGGCGGCCTGGAAGCTGGACCGGGGCGCGCGGGACGCCACCAAGTTCTGCGCCATGGCCAAGCTGCATGTCACCGACCGCGCCTTCGAGGTCGCCAATCAGTGCCTGCAATTGCATGGCGGCTACGGCTACCTGGCCGATTACGGGATCGAGAAGCTCGTGCGCGACCTGCGCGTGCACCAGATCCTGGAAGGCACCAATGAAATCATGCGGCTGATCATCGGCCGCGCCCTGCTGGCGGAGCGTGACTGATGGCCGAGATGCCCGAATCCGACATGATCATCCGCAAGGACCGCCGCGCCGGCCGGCTGACCTTCAACCGCCCGCAGGCGCTGAACGCGCTGAGCCACGAGATGGCGCTGGCCATCGACGCCGCCTTGCGCGAATGGCAGGACGATCCCGAAGTGGCGCTGGTCGTCATCGACGCCGAGGGCGAGCGCGCCTTTTGCTCGGGCGGCGACATCGCGGCGGTCTATCGCGCCGGGCTTGCGGGCGACCACCGGGTCGGGCGCGAGTTCTTCCGCGACGAATACCGCATGAACGCCCGGATCAAGGACTATCCCAAGCCCATCGTCGCCTTCATGCAGGGTTTCGTCATGGGCGGCGGCGTCGGCGTCGGCGGCCATGCCAGCCACCGCATCGTCGGCGACACCACCCAGATCGCCATGCCCGAGACCGGCATCGGCCTGATCCCCGACGTGGGCGGCAGCTGGCTTCTGGGCCACGCACCGGGCCGCTGCGGCGAATATCTGGGCCTGACCGGGGCGCGCATCGGCGCCGGCGACGCGATCTTCACCGGCTTCGCCGACAGCTACATCCCCGAGGCGGAATGGCCGGCGCTGATCGACCGGCTGGCCGAGACCGGAGACGTGGCCGCAATCACGCCCCGCCCCCGCCCCGCGGCGCCGCTGGAGGGCCGCGACCTTTCCGCCTTCGGCGGTCCGAGCGTGGCCGAGATCGTCGCCGCGCTGGAAGCGGCCGGCGACGAGGCGGCGTTGAAGCCCTTGCGCCGCAACTCGCCCCTGTCGATGGCGGCGACGCTGGCGCTGGTGCGCGCCGCGCGCGGCGATGCCCGCCTGCGCGACAGCCTTTCGCGCGAGCTGCGCTTCACCGCCCGCGCCACGGCCGAAAGCGATTTCCTGGAAGGCGTGCGGGCGCAGATCATCGACAAGGACCGCAACCCGCAATGGTCGGCCGATGCCAGCCCGGCGCATGTCGAGGCGATGCTGGCACCGCTGGGCGAGGACGAAATCGAATGGGAGGACCGGACATGAAGATCGGATTCATCGGCTTGGGCAATATGGGCGGCCCGATGGCGGCCAATCTGGCCAAGGCAGGGCACGCGGTCGCGGGCTTCGACCTGGCCGCGCCGATGCCCGAGGGCGTCGCCAAGGCCGCCAGCGCCGCCGAGGCGGCGCAGGGCGCCGATGTCGTCATCACCATGCTGCCGAACGGCGCCATCCTGCGCGCGGTCGCGGATGAGGTCGTCCCGGCCATGACCGCGGGCGCGGTGTTCTGCGACTGCTCGACGGTGGACGTGGAAAGCGCCCGCGCGGTCTCGGCGCAGGCGCAGGCGGCGGGGCTGGGCGCGCTGGACGCGCCGGTTTCGGGCGGGGTCGGCGGCGCGACCGCCGGCACGCTGACCTTCATGGTCGGCGGCGCGGCCGAGGCTTTCGACAAGGTGAAGCCGCTTTTCGACGTCATGGGCCAGAAGGCGGTGCATTGCGGCGCGGCGGGCGCCGGCCAGGCGGCCAAGATCTGCAACAACATGATCCTGGGCGTGACCATGATCGCCACCTGCGAGGCCTTTGCGCTGGCCGACAAGCTGGGGCTGGACCGGCAGAAGATGTTCGACGTGGTCTCGACCTCCTCGGGCTACAGCTGGACGATGAACGCCTATTGCCCGGCGCCGGGCGTGGGTCCGCAATCGCCCGCCGACAACGGCTACAAGCCGGGCTTCGCCGCCGAGCTGATGCTGAAAGACCTGCGGCTGAGCCAGCAGGCCGCCGAGGCCGCGGATGCCGACACGCCGATGGGCGAGCTGGCCGCCGCGCTCTATGCCCGCTTCGTCGAGGACGAGGACGGCAAGGGCCGCGATTTCTCGGCCATGCTGCCCAGATTCGAGGCCCGGCACCGGCACGGCTGATTTTCTCGCATTCGTGAGGGAGCCGATCGGCGGGTTGCGGCGTTTGGCCTCTGACAAGGATTATCGTGCCAGGCTGAAGCCATGTTCCGCAATCGCCAGAGCCTGATTCTCGCCGTCGGCCTGTTCGGCATCCTTGCGCCCGCGACGCTGGCGCAAGGGGTGGGCCAGGCGGCCGAGGCAACCGCCCCGGCCGCCGCCGGACAACCCGCCATGCTGCGGGTGGGGGACCGGCTGGACAGCGCGCGCCTGCATCCGGTGACGCGCCCCGGCCTTTACGGCATGAGCGAGGCACCGTCGGGCAGCCGCTACGGCATCGTGGACGGCAAGCTGATCCGCTATGACCCGGAAAACGCCCAGGTGCTGTCGATCATCCGGCAGGTGGACCGCATCATGGATTGACCGCGGGCGCCGCGGCGAAAGGGCGGCGCCATGACCGCGTCTTCCGCCCGCTTGCGGGAACGGGAACGGGAACGGGAACGGGAACGGGCCGCAAAACCCCCCGCTAGGCGCCGGCAAGGGCTTTCCCGCCACGCCCGCGGGCAGGGCGACCCCCGAATGCGCCTTTGAACTTCGCGCCGTGTTTTCTCCTCGCGCCCGCGGCCCGGCGGGGCGGCCCTGCCCGTCACATCTTCTCGCCGGGCAGCCGGCTGGCCTGCGCGACCCAATCGGCGAATTGCGCCTCGTCGAACTCGCCCTCGCGGATGTCGAGATAGCGCACCTGCGGGTGCTTGGACCTGCCCGGCGGCGGCGGCTCCAGCGCCGTGCCGCGAAAGAACGTCACCTTCACGTATTTCGTGAAGCAGTGAAAGCTCAGGAACCAGCAATCATCCGCCAGCCCGTAGAAGGGCGAGTTCCATTTGACCGCCTTGCGCACGCCGGGCACGACGCGCGCGATGATGTCGTCCATCCGCCGCCCGAGGTCGCTTTTCCATTCCGGCATGGCGGCGATATAGGCCTGGACCGGGGCGTCGCCATAGCCCTTGGCGATCTGGGGATTGCCGCCCGACAACAGCACGGGGCCGCCCTGCCCCCTGGGTTTCTCGGCGCTCGGGGTCTTTTTGCTGGTCATGTTCGCCTCCGCTCTCGGATGACCGGCCGGACGGCACCCTGTTGCGGCGGCCGCCCGTGTCGGCGGGCCGGGCGCGCTTCGGCCGATGCCGGCCCAGCGTCGCAGCAAACCGGCCGCGGGGAAAGCCCCTGGTGGCGCGATCACAAGCGCGGCAACCCCCCGGCCGGCACCATGCGGCACCAGCCGGGCCGCCGGCATGCCTCCCCATTGAAATGCCAAGCAATTTCCGTGCGCGCCGGGTATGATCGGCGGCATTTACAAGCCGGCCGGAATGGCAAAACCATGGTCGCGTCGCGGCGGGAACCACGCTAAAAGCGTCGCGAAACGGGGGCCGAGCCGCACCCGCCTGATACCTTGTCGCCCGGCCGGACCCGGCCGAATGTTACGGAGTGCCCCCGATGCGCAAGCCCGTTGCCCTTGTCCTGATCGCCGCGGCGCTGGTCGCCCTGCTGGCCGGTCTGGGCGGCCTGGGCGAGGGCAAATCCGCCGCGCCCGCCTATGTGAGCGCCGCAGTCACCCGCAGCGACATCGAGGTCACGGTGCTGGCCGAGGGGCGGGTCAAACCCTCGAACCTGGTGGCGGTGGGCGCCCAGGTCTCGGGGCGGATCACCGAACTGGCGGTGCGGCTGGGCCAGCGGGTGGAACAGGGCGACCTGATCGCCCAGATCGACTCGGTCCAGCAGGCCAACGAATTGCGCACGGCCGAGGCCGCGCTGGCCAATCTGCGCGCGCAGATGGCCGAGCGCCAGGCCGTGCTGGCTCTGGCCGAAAAGACGCTGGAGCGGGCCGAGAACCTGATCCGCTCGAACGCTGCCGCGCGCAGCACCATGGACAGCGCCCGGCAGGACGTCGAGATCGCCCGCGCCCAGATCGCCGCGCTGGAGGCGCAGATCGCCCAGGCCGAGGTCGCCATCGAGATCGCCCGGACCGACCTCGACTATACCCGCGTCACCGCGCCCAGCGCCGGCACGGTGCTGGCCATCGTCAGCCAGGCCGGGCAGACCGTGAACGCGGTGCAATCCTCGCCCACCATCGTCGTGCTGGGCCAGCTCGACCGCATGGAGATCCATGCCGAGATCTCCGAGGCCGATATCGGCAAGGTCCGGCCCGGCCAGCAGGTGCGCTTCACCCTGCTCGACGACAGCGGCCGCAGCTACCGGGGCGTGCTGGATTCCATCGCCCCCGCGCCGCAAAGCATTGTCAACGACAGCGCCATCCAGGGCGGCAGCACCGCCGACAGCAGCAGCGGCGCCATCTATTACACCGGCATCATCCCGGTCGAGAACCCGGACGGCCAGCTGCGCAGCTACATGACCGCCCAGGTCAGCATCGTGCTGGGCGCGGCGCAGGACGTGCTGACCATCCCCTCCAGCGCGCTCGGCCGGCGCAACCCGGACGGCAGCCACCAGGTCCGGGTGCTGGGCGGCGCCGGCATCGAGACCCGCGACGTGGTGGTCGGGCTGAACGACAAGGTGCTGGCCGAGGTGGTCTCGGGCCTCAAGGAAGGCGAGCGCGTAGTGACCGGCGAACAGGCCGGCGCCCCGGCCTCGGCCCCGCGCGGCAGCCGGCGCATGATGAGCCCGCTGGGTGGCTGAGATGCAGGCCCCGCTGATCCGGCTACGCGGCATCAGCCGCGAATACCCCTCGGGCGAGGGGGTGCTGCGCGTGCTCAAGGACATCGACCTCGACATCGCGCAGGGCGAATATGTCGCGGTCATGGGCGCCTCGGGCTCGGGGAAATCGACGCTGATGAACATCCTGGGCTGCCTCGACCGGCCGACATCCGGCAGCTACCTGCTGGACGGGCGCGAGGTGGCGCAGCGCGAGCCGGGCGAGCTGGCGGCGCTCAGGCGCGAAACCTTCGGCTTCATCTTCCAGCGCTATCACCTGCTGGCCGAGATGACGGCGCTGGGAAATGTCGAGGTGCCGGCGATCTATCGCGGCCTGCCCGCCGAGGCGCGCCGCGCCCGCGCCCGCGCGCTTCTGGACCGGCTGGGGCTGGGCGACCGGCTGGGCCACCGGCCGGGCCAGCTTTCGGGCGGCCAGCAGCAGCGCGTCTCGATCGCCCGCGCGCTGGTCAACGACGCCCGCGTGATCCTGGCCGACGAGCCGACCGGCGCGCTCGACAGCCGCAGCGGCGACGAGGTGCTGGCCATCCTGGAACGGCTGAACGCCGAGGGCCGCACCGTGGTCATCGTCACCCACGACCCCAAGGTCGCCGCCCGCGCCCGCCGCGTGGTCGAGATCGCCGACGGCCGCATCATCGCCGACCGCCGCAGCGACGCGCCCGCCGGGGCGGCGGCTTTGGCCGCGCCCGAACAGCCCCGCGCCGCCGCCCCGGTGCTGGGCCGGCTGGCCGAGGCGCTGCGCATGGCGGTGCTGGCCATGCGCGCCCACAAGCTGCGCAGTTTCCTGACCATGCTGGGCATCATCATCGGCATCGCCTCGGTGGTCTCGGTGGTGGCCTTGGGCGAGGGCTCGCGCCAGCGCGTGCTGCAAAACATCGCCGGGCTGGGCACGAATACGCTGCAGATCTATCCCGGCCGGGATTTCGGCGACATGCGCTCGGGGCGGGTGACGACGCTGGTCACGGCCGACGGCGCGGCGCTGGCACGCCAGCCCTATGTCGCCTCGGTCAGCCCGACGGTCGGCAGTTCGCAGACCCTGCGCCACGGCGCGACCGAGGCCGGCGCCCAGATCAGCGGCGTGGGCGAGCAATATTTCGACGTGGCCGGCATCACCCTGACCCAGGGCCGCAGCTTCGACGCGGCCGATGTGGCGGCGATGAGCCAGAATGTCGTCATCGACGAGAATACCCGAACGAGCCTGTTCGGCGAGGGCCCGGCGCTGGGTCAGGTCTTCATGGCCGGCAAGGTGCCCCTGCGGGTGATCGGCGTGGCCGAGGCGCAGAACCGCGGCCCCGGCGGCTCGACCAGCCTGACCGTCTATGCCCCCTATACCACGGTGCAGGCGCGCTACCTGGGCTCGACCAGCGTCAGCGGGTTGACCCTGCGGGTGGCCGACGAGGTGGACATGGCGCTGGCCGAGCAGATGGTCACCGACATGCTGACCCAGCGCCACGGCAGCAAGGATTTCTTCATCGTCAACAATGACCAGATCCGCCAGACCATCACCTCGACCACCCAGACCCTGACGCTGCTGATCGCGGCCATCGCGGTGATCTCGCTGCTGGTGGGCGGCATCGGGGTGATGAACATCATGCTGGTTTCCGTCACCGAGCGCATCGGCGAGATCGGGCTGCGCATGGCGGTGGGCGCCCGGCGCGGCGACATCCGCGCGCAATTCCTGATCGAGGCGGTGCTGGTCTGCGTCATCGGCGGCGCGGCGGGCATCCTGGCCGCGCTCGGCTTCGGCCTGGCCTTCGAGCGGCTGAGCAGCAATTTCACCCTGGTCTATTCGCCGCTCTCCATGGTCGCCGCGCTGGCCAGCGCCTGCGGCATCGGCCTGATCTTCGGCTACCTGCCCGCCGTCAACGCCGCCAAGCTCGACCCCGTCGCCGCCCTCGCCAAGGGCTGAAATCCGGCCTTGCGGACGGGTGCCGCGACTGTTGCCCCCGGCCCACAGTCGCGGCACCTGTCCGAAAGGCGATCTTTCCAGACTCGGCCCCAGCGCCCAAACTGCTGGTATGGAAGGAGGAAAGGAACAGGGGCAATGAAAGGCACAGTCACCCTTACCGGGCGCAAGGGGGCGCTCGTCTCCGGCGAATACGAGGTCACGGGCGACACCATCCGGGTGTCCTATGCCGGCCACGAGCGCTGCGTGCGGCTCGACGGCGGCTCGGTGGACCACCTGGCGCAATCGCTCTTGCGCGATCTCTGGCTGGAATGACGCGTCCCGCCCGGCGGCGGCAACGGCGGCACGCCGGCACCCGAGGAAAAATGCGCATGCCGCGCCCTTCCGTCCGGCTGCGGTTTCGTGTCAGAACCTGCAAGGACAGGCTGAGCGAAGGCATCCGATGACGGCGACGATTCCGGCAAGACTGACCCGCGCGGGACTGGTTGCGACGGCGCGCATCCTCATCAGCCTGCGCGCCATCGACCTGCCGCCGCCGGGCGGCGCGCCGCGCATCCTGGTCGCGAACCATGTCAGCCATGCCGATTTCGTCGCGCTCTGGTCGGCGCTGCCCAAGCCGCACCGGCTGCGCACCCGCCCGGTCGCCGGCGCCGATTACTGGGAACGCTCGGCCATCCGCCGCTGGATCGCCCATCAGGTGTTCCGCGCCGTGCTGATCGACCGCGACCCGGCCAGCCGCCGCGCCGATCCCGTCGAGACCGTGGCCCAGGTGCTGCGCGGCGGCGAGGACGTGATCTTCTTTCCCGAGGGCACGCGCAACCTGACCGACGCCCGGCTCCTGCCGCTGAAATCCGGCATCTACCACCTGGCCCGCGCCGTCCCCGAGGCCGAGATCGTGCCGGCCTGGATCCTGAACCTCGACCGCATCCTGCCCAAGGGCGCCTTCCTGCCGGTGCCGCTGAACTGCGCCGTCCGCTTCGGCGCCCCGATGCGGGTCGAGACCGGCGAGAGCCGCGAGGATTTCCTGCAACGCCTCGCCGCCGCGATGCTGGCGCTCTCCGACACGAAGGCATAGGCCATGGACCGCTTCTACTCTCCCTCGGCCTTCGTGTTCTACGGGCTCTTCGGCTTCCTGGTCCTGGCCTCGCTGGTCGCGCGCTGGCTGATCCGCTCGGGGCGGGTCGGCGGCCCCACGGCACAGAACCTCGCCGACCGCATCCGCGCCTGGTGGGTGATGATCGGCGTGCTGGCGCTGATCTTCACCCTGGGCGCCGGGGCGATCACGCTGTTCTTCGCGCTGTGTTCCATGGCGGCGCTGCGCGAGTTTGCCACCATCACCCATACGCGGCGCGACGACCATGACGGGCTGGCCATCGCCTTCTACCTGATCCTGCCGCTGCAATACCTGCTGGTCTATTTCGAGGTGCCGGTCTTTGCCGCGCTGCTGATCCCGGTCTACAGCTTCCTGCTCTTGCCGGTCGTGACCGTGTTCAAGGGCGAGGTGCAGGGCTTCCTGACCCGCGTGTCGGAGACGCAATGGGGGCTGATGGTCTGCGTCTATTGCGTCTCGCATATCCCGGCCATCCTGACGCTGGACATTCCGGGCTATCGCTACAGCGCCTTCACGCTGGTCGCCTGGCTGATCCTGGTGGTGCAGGCCTCGGACGTGCTGCAATATGTCTGGGGCAAGAGCATCGGCCGCCACCTGCTGGCGCCGCGCGTCTCGCCCTCCAAGACGGTCGAGGGGCTGGCCGGCGGCATGCTCAGCGCCACGGCGCTGGGAATGGCGCTGACGCCGATCACCCCGTTCCTGTGGTGGGAGGCGGGGCTGATCGCCCTGACCGTCACCGGCTTCGGCACGCTCGGCGGGCTGATCATGTCGGCGATCAAGCGCGACCGCGGCGTCAAGGACTGGGGCACGCTGGTCCAGGGCCATGGCGGCATCCTGGACCGGCTGGACAGCCTGGTCTTCTCGGCGCCGGTCTTCCTGCATATCCTGGCATGGGGGTGGATGTGACCGAGGATTTCAGCCGGCGCCCGATCGCCAGCCGCAACACGAAATGGGCGGCCCATGTGACCCGGCGCCTTGTCGCGCGCGGGATCGCGCCGAACCGCATCTCGGCCGGATCGGTCGTGGCCGCCGCGCTTTCGGGCGGGGCCCTGGCGCTGTCCGCGCAGACCGGCCCGCTCTGGGCCTCGGGAGTGCTGCTCGTCCTCGGCGCGCTGTTCTGCCAGTTGCGGCTGCTCTGCAACCTGTTCGACGGGCTGGTCGCGGTCGAGGGCGGCATGGGCAGCCCCGACGGCGCCTTCTGGAACGAGGTGCCGGACCGGCTTTCCGACCTGATGATCCTTGCCGGGCTGGGCGTGGCGGCGGGCTGGCCGGCGCTGGGGCTGCTGGCCGGGGCGCTGGCGATCCTGACCGCATACCTGCGCGAATTCGGCCGCGCCTCGGGGCTCGGCTCGGATTTCTCGGGCCCGGGGGCCAAGGCGCACCGCATGGCCGCCGTGACGCTCGGCGCGCTGGCGCAGACCGGCGCCTGGATCGCCGGCGCGGGCTGGCCGGTGCTGGCCTGGACGCTGGGGCTGGTGCTGGCGCTGACGGTGGCGACGATCATCCGCCGCAGCCGGCGCATCCTGTGCGGGCTGGCCGGCGGGGCGTGAAATCGGGGGTGGTCGCCGCCGTCCAGCGTGATAAGGGATAACCTCGCCAATTCCTTCGTGATACTGGCCGCTCAGCACGGACAATCAGACGACAGAGAACCCAGCCATGCCCGCATACCGTTCCCGCACCACCACCCACGGCCGCAACATGGCGGGGGCCCGCGGCCTCTGGCGTGCGACCGGGGTGAAGAACAGCGATTTCGGCAAGCCGATCATCGCCATCGTGAACAGCTTCACCCAGTTCGTGCCGGGCCATGTGCATCTGAAGGATCTGGGCCAGATGGTCGCCCGCGAGGTCGAGGCGGCCGGCGGCATCGCCAAGGAATTCAACACCATCGCGGTCGATGACGGCATCGCCATGGGCCATGACGGGATGCTCTATTCCCTGCCCTCGCGCGAATTGATCGCCGACTCGGTCGAATACATGGTCAACGCGCATTGCGCCGACGCCATGGTCTGCATCTCGAACTGCGACAAGATCACGCCGGGCATGCTGATGGCGGCGATGCGGCTGAACATCCCGGCGATCTTCGTCTCGGGCGGGCCGATGGAGGCGGGCAAGGTCACGCTGGGCGACGGGCGCAAGGTCTCGCTGGACCTGGTGGACGCCATGGTCGCGGCCGCCGACGACAAGGTCTCGGACGCCGACCTTGCCGCCATCGAGGAGGCCGCCTGCCCGACCTGCGGCTCCTGCTCGGGCATGTTCACCGCCAATTCCATGAACTGCCTGTCCGAAGCCCTTGGCCTGTCGCTGCCCGGCAACGGCTCGACGCTGGCCACCCATGCCCTGCGCAAGACCCTGTTCCTGGAAGCCGGCCGCCGCATCGTCGAGGTGACGCGCCGCCATTACGAACAGGACGACGCAAGCGTCCTGCCGCGCGCCATCGCCAGCAAGGCGGCGTTCCGGAACGCCATGTCGCTGGACATCGCCATGGGCGGCTCGACCAATACCGTGCTGCACCTCCTGGCCATCGCGCAGGAGGGCGGGGTCGATTTCACCATGGACGACATCGACGCGCTGTCGCGCCGGGTGCCCTGCCTGTGCAAGGTCGCGCCGAACACCGCCAATGTCCATATGGAGGACGTGCATCGCGCCGGCGGCATCATGGCGATCCTTGGGGAACTGGACCGCGCCGGGCTGATCGACCGCGATTGCCCGACCGTGCATGCCCCCACCATCGGCGCCGCCATCGACCAATGGGACATCGCCCGCAGCAACGATCCGCAGGCGCGCGAGCTGTTCCTGGCCGCGCCGGGCGGCGTGCCGACGCAGGTGGCCTTCAGCCAGGCGACGCTCTGGCCCGACCTGGACCTCGACCGCGAAAAGGGCGTGATCCGCTCGGCCAAGGCGCCGTTCTCCAAGGATGGCGGGCTGGCCGTGCTCAAGGGCAATATCGCGCCGGACGGCTGCATCGTGAAGACCGCCGGCGTGGACGAATCGATCCTGGTGTTTTCCGGCAAGGCCAAGGTCTATGAAAGCCAGGACGCCGCCGTCTCGGGCATCCTGACCGGCAAGGTCGAGGCCGGCGACGTGGTGGTCATCCGCTACGAAGGCCCCAAGGGCGGGCCGGGCATGCAGGAAATGCTGTATCCGACCAGCTACCTGAAATCGAAGGGGCTGGGCAAGGCCTGCGCGCTGATCACCGACGGGCGCTTCTCGGGCGGCACCTCGGGCCTTTCCATCGGCCATGTCAGCCCCGAGGCGGCGGCCGGCGGCACCATCGGCCTGGTGCGCGACGGCGACCTGATCGAGATCGACATCCCCAACCGCTCGATCCGCCTGGCGGTGCCCGAGGACGAGCTGGCCGCGCGTCGCGCCGAACAGGACGCCAAGGGCTGGAAGCCCGCGCAGCCGCGCCAGCGCCAGGTCTCGGCCGCGCTCAGGGTCTATGCGCAATTCGCCGCCTCGGCCGACAAGGGCGCGGTGCGCATCCTGCCGGAATAACGGCCCCCTTTCGCGCGCGGCGCCGGCCCGGCCGGCCCGGCCCTGCGCGCGCCCGCCTTCCGGGGCCGGTCTTCCCGGCCGCCATCGTCCGCGTCCCCGGCGCCGGCGCGCGAAACTGCTCGCCGGCCGGCGGCGAGCCCCAGCCGGACCCCTGCCCATGCCGCCCAGCATCCTCTGGCTTTGCCGCGACTTCCGTTTCCGGGACAATGCCGCCCTGGCCGCCGCCGCCAAGGCGGGGCCGGTGCTGCCGGTCTTCCTGATCGACGCCGCCTTGCGGGCGCAGGGCGCGGCCAGCCGCTGGCGGCTCCAGCGTGCCCTGCTGGCCTTCGACGCCGAGCTGCGCCGCCGCCATGGCGCGGCCGTGCTGGTGCTGGAGGGCGAGCCCGAGGCCATCCTGCCCGCCCTCGCTGCCCGCATCGGCGCGCAGACCGTGCATCGCAACGACTGGCCCGAGCCCGCCACCCTCGCCGCGCAGCAGCGGCTGGGCCGGGCCTTGGCCGGCACGCCGGCGCGGCTGGTGCTGCATCCGGGCCACCTGCTTGCCCATCCCCGCGCCCTGCGCACCGGCTCGGGCGGCGCCTATCGCGTCTTCACCCCCTTCGCCCGCGCCCTGCGCGCCATCGGCCCCGACCGGCCCGTTGCCGAGACCGCAAGGCTCGCGCCGCTGGCCGACCCGCCGCAGGGCCTCGCGCCCGACCGGCTGGAGCTGGCGCCGGACCTGCATCGCGGCCGCGCGGTGCTGGAACGCCACGCCCTGCCCGCGGGCGAGGCGGCGGCGCTGGCCCGGCTCGGCGCTTTCCTGGACCGCGCCGCGGATTACGCCGCGCAGCGCGACCGCCCCGACCTTGCCGCCACCTCGGGCCTGTCCGAACATCTGGCCATGGGCGAGATCGGCCCGCGCGACCTCTGGGCCATGGCCTCGGCCCGCGCCCAGGCCGATGCCGCCGCCGGCGCCGGCATCGCCGCCTTCCTGACCGAGCTGATCTGGCGCGAATTCGCCTGGCACCTGCTGGTGGAATTTCCGCGGCTCGCCCAAAGGCCCTGGCGGCCGGAATGGGCGGATTTCCCCTGGCAGGGCGACGGCGCCGCGCTGACCCGCTGGCGCCGGGCCGAAACCGGCATCGCGCTGGTCGATGCCGGGCTGCGCGAGATGCGCGTGACCGGGCGGATGCACAACCGGGTGCGCATGGTGGCGGCCAGCTGGCTGACCAAGCACCTGCTGACCGACTGGCGGCTGGGGCTGGCGCATTTCGCCGACAGCCTGACCGATTGGGATCCGGCCGCGAATGCGATGAACTGGCAATGGGTGGCGGGCTGCGGCCCGGATGCGGCGCCCTTCTTCCGCATCTTCAACCCCGAACGGCAGGCCGCGCAATTCGACCCGCAGGGCCGCTATCGCCGGCGCTGGCTGCTGGGCTGGCAAGGCGCCAAGGGCGAGGAGGCGCGGGCCTATCTCGACAGCCTGCCGCCCGGCTGGGAGGTGGCACGCGCCTGGCAGGACCGCGCCACGCCCGGCGGGCTGGCCCAGGGCCGGGCCCGCGCGCTCAAGGCCCATGCCGCCTTCCGCCGCCAGGCCCCCGGCCCCTGACCGGCCGGCGGCCGTGCCGCCCCGGTCCTGCGCATCGCGAAACCCGCGAGCCTAGCCCTCCAGGCCCAGCAGGCGCAGGGCCTGCCGGACCTGGTCCTCGACCGACAGGGCCATGTCCACCACCGCGCCATCCTCGTCGGCCGCCAGCGGCTCCAAGGCGGCCAGCTGCGAATCCAGCAGCTTGGCGGGGAAGAAATGCCCCGCACGATGCGACAGCCGGCTCTCCAGCAGCTCGCGCGGGCCATGCACGTGCAGAAAGCGCACCCGCGGCGCGCCTTCGCGCAGGATGTCGCGATAGGCCCGCTTCAGCGACGAACAGCCCATGACCGAGGGCCGGCCCAGCGCCTCGTTGCGCGCGATCTCGTCGGCCAGCGCCCGCAGCCAGGGCGCGCGGTCGTCGTCGTCCAGCGGAATGCCGGCGCGCATCTTGGCGACATTGGCCTCGGGGTGGAAGCTGTCGCCCTCGACGAAGGGCCAGCCCAGGTGCCGGGCCAGCGCCTCGCCCGTGGTGCTTTTGCCGGCGCCCGAGACGCCCATCACCACGACATGCTGCACCGCGCCCTTCACAGCAGCCACCAGCCGATCAGCGCGAAGCCAAAGGCGATGCTGCCCAGCAGCGTCTCCATCACCGTCCAGGTCTTGAGCGTGGTCTTTTCGTCCATCTCCAGGAAGCGCCCGACCAGCCAGAAGCCGGAATCGTTGAAATGGCTCAGCACGGTCGCGCCGCCGGCGATGGCCACCACCAGGAAGCAGCGGTCGAACTCGCTCAGCCCCGTCGTCGCCGCCACCGTGGGCGCGATCAGCCCGGCGGTGGTGGTCAGCGCCACCGTGGCCGAACCCTGCGCCACCCGCAGCGCCGTCGAGATGACGAAGGCCGCCACGATCAGCGGCATGCCCACCGCGTCGAGGCTGGAGGCCAGCGCCTCGCCGATGCCGCTGGCGCGCAGCACGCCGCCGAACATGCCGCCCGCGCCGGTCACAAGGATGATGGCGCAGATCGGCGCCAGGGCGCTGTCCATGATGCGCTCGATCTCGGTCGCGCTGCGGCCCCGGCCCAACAGCGCCATGGCCACCAGCACGGTGATCAAGAGCGCGATGGGCGTCTGGCCGATCAGCCGCAGCACCGTGACCCAGCCCGCGCCGGCATCGACGACGCCCATGGTCGCCAGCGTGCCCAGCCCGGTGTTCAGGAAGATCAGCCCCAGCGGCAGCAGCAGCACCAGCATCACCGTGCCGAAACTGGGCGGGATGCGGTCATGGCTCTCGGCATCGATCGCGCCCAGGATCTGCGGGATCGGCAGGACGAAGCGCCGCCCGGCCCAAAGCCCGAACAGGTAGCTGCCGAAGAACCAGGTCGGCAGCGCCACGACCAGCCCGACCACCACCAGAAGCCCGATATCCGCGCCCAGAAGGTCGCCCGCCGCCACCGGCCCCGGATGCGGCGGCAGCAGCGCGTGCATGGCGGCAAAGGCCCCGGCCGCCGGCAGCGCGTAAAGCAGCACCGAGCCGCCAAAGCGGTAAGCCACGCTGAAGATGATCGGCAGCATCACCACCAGCCCGGCATCGAAGAAGATCGGAAAGCCGAACAGCAGCGAGGCCACGCCCAGCGCGAAAGGCGCGCGCTCGGCGCCGAACTGGCCGATCAGCCGGTCCGCCAGCACCTGCGCGCCGCCGGTGATCTCCAGCAGCCGGCCGATCATGGCGCCGAAACCCACCAGCAGCGCCACCGTCGCCAGCGTCGAGCCGAAGCCCTGCATCAGCACCCCGATGACATCGGCCATGGGAATGCCCGCGACCATGGCGGTCATCAGGCTGACCAGGACCAGCGAGACAAAGGCATGCAGCCGGAACCGCATGATCAGGACCAGCAGCACAAGAACCGCCGCCAGGGCGATCAGCAACAGCACGGCCGTGCTGTGAACGGGCTCGACAGAATTCATGAAAGAGGCTCCTCCAGCGAAAGGGTCGTGGGACGGCCCTGGGCTCGTGTCCGCCGCGGCTTGAGGGGGCGGCCAGGCATCCGTCGGTTTTCGTGGCCGTTAGCGTTAACAGGTGCCGGGTGAAAAGTTAAGATGTTTCGCGCCGGTGCCGCGACGCGGTGGCAAGATCATGCAGCAGGCGCATCTCGTCCGACAGCGCCAGCTCCAGCGCGGCCTCCTCGCCCGCCAGGGCGCCGGGATCCTCCTGGCCGTCCAGCATCACCTCGCGGTCCTCCAGCCATTGCAGCATCTGGGCCCGCATATCCTCGGGCGAAAGTTCCAGCAGCTTCTGAAAGGTGCGGCGATGCGCGATCACCCGGCCTTCAAGGCCGTCGATCCGCGCAGCCAGCCTGTCCATCCTGTCCATGCGCGATTTCCCTGATGTTACCGGAAATCATGATGGCACAGATGCCGGAACCGGCAAAGCCGTTCAGTTCCGCGAGGTCAGGCTGCCGCCCTCGATCCGCCGCAACGAGATTTCCAGCCGCGCCTCGGCGGCCATGATCTCGGCGCGCACGCGCTTGGTATAGATCATGTGGTCCTGCGCCGCCCGCGCCGCCGCCGGCGCGTCGCAGGCCATGATCGCGTCATGGATGGCGCGGTGCTGGGCGCGCAGCACGTCGCGCACCTCGGGCCTTGCATACAGCTTTTCGCGGTTGTGGAACACGCCCTTGCGCAGCATGCCCGACAGCGCCCGCATGATCTGCAGCAGCACGATATTGTGGCTCGCCTCGTAGACCGCGACATGCAGGTCCACATCCGCCTCGGCCTCGTCGCGCGGGTCGGCCTTGTCATGGGCCTCGTCGATGCGCTCCATGCAGCGGCTCAGGGTCTGGCGATCCACGTCATTGGCCCGCGTCGCCGCCAGGCTGGCCGCCATGCCCTCCAGCGTGGCGCGCAGTTCCAGGTAATCGTCCACCACCTCGGGGCGCGAGGCCATCAGCTCGACCAGCGGATCGGTGATGCTGGTCGCCAGCGGCGCCACCCGCCGCCCGCCGCCCGGATCGGCGACGATCAGCCCCTTGTCCTCCAGCATGCGGATGCCCTGGCGCAGCGTCGGGCGCGACACGTTCAGCCGCAGCGCCATCTCGCGCTCGGCCAGCAGCGGGTCGCCGGGGCGCAGCGAGCCTTCGAGAATCAGATCCTCGATATGGCGCGCGGTGGTTTCCGCGGCGGGGGCGCCCTTGTTCACTTCGCTGGGCATCTGCGACTCCTCTGGCAACGGCCGCGATTTCAGGGGGTTAAGCGGCGGCTTCCGGTCCCGAAGATTAGCCGCAGCGCCGGGTCCGGCGCAATGGATTTCCCACTTGACCCAAGCGGTAAAATTATTTTACCAATAACAGAGGGAAGGTAAAGCGATCTGCTCAGCCGGTGCCATGCGGCGCCGGGTTGATCGCATCAAGGGGGGACAGTCATGACGGCAGACCGTGCGGACCTGCTGGACCGCCTGCGCGCCATCGTCGGGCGGGCGCATGTGCTGACCGCGCCCCGCGCCACCCGCCGCTACACCCGCGGCTTCCGCTATGGCGAGGGGCCGGTGGTCGCGGTGGTCCGCCCCGGCACTCTGGTCGAGATGTGGCGGGTCTTGAACGCCGCCGTCGCCTCGGGCCGCGCGGTGATCCTGCAGGCGGCGAATACCGGGCTCACCGGCGGCTCGACCCCCTGGGGCGATGACTACGACCGCGAGATCGTGCTGGTCTCGGTCATGCGCCTCAAGGGCATCCACCTGCTCGGCGCCGGCGAACAGGCGGTCTGCCTGCCCGGCGCCACGCTGGACGCGCTGGAAAAGCGCCTGCGCCCGCTGGGACGAGAGCCGCATTCCGTGATCGGCTCCTCCTGCATCGGCGCCTCGGTTCTGGGCGGCATCTGCAACAATTCCGGCGGCGCGCTGATCCAGCGCGGCCCGGCCTATACCGAGATGAGCCTTTACGCCGAGGTGCGCGCCGACGGCTCGGTGGCGCTGGTCAACCACCTGGGCCTCGATCTGGGCGATACGCCCGAGGACATCCTGGCCCGGGTCGAGACGGGCGAATTGCCCGCCCCCGCGCCCACCGACGCCTGGGCCTCGGACCGCGACTATGCCGAGCATGTCCGCGACATCGAGGCCGAGACGCCCGCCCGCTTCAACGCCGACCCGCGCCGGCTGCACGAATCCTCGGGCTGCGCCGGCAAGCTTGCCGTCTTCGCCGTGCGGCTGGACACGTTCCGGGCCGAAAAGGACACGGCGGTCTTCTATATCGGCAGCAACGACCCCGACGAGCTGACCCGGATCCGCCGCCATATCCTGGCGCATTTCCAGAACCTGCCCATCGCCGGCGAATACATCCACCGCGAAGCCTATGACATCGCGGCGCAATACGGCAAGGACACCTTCCTGTTCATCCGCCATGCCGGCACCGACCGCATGCCGGCCCTGTTCGCCGCCAAGGCGCGCATGGACGCGCTGACCGAGCGGCTGGGACTGGGCGCGACGCTATCCGACCGGCTGGCGCAGGGGATCGCATCCCTGATGCCCCAGCACCTGCCCAAGCGCATGAACGATTTCCGCGACCGCTACGAGCATCACCTGCTGCTGCGCATGGGCGGCGCCGGCATCGCCGAGGCCCGCGCCTATCTCTCAGCCATCTTCCCCTCGGCCCAGGGCGACATGTTCGAATGCACCCCGGACGAGGGCAAGGCCGCCTTCCTGCACCGTTTCGCCGTGGCCGGCGCCGCCGTGCGCTACCGCGCCATCCATGCCCGCAAGGTCGAGGACATCGTGGCGCTGGACATCGCGCTGCGCCGCAACGACCGCGACTGGGTCGAGCGCCTGCCGCCCGAGCTCGACGCGAAGCTCGCGAAAAAGCTCTATTACGGGCATTTCTTCTGCCACGTCTTCCACCAGGATTACGTGGTGAAAAAGGGCCAGGACTGTCTCTCCGTCGAGCATGAGATGTGGCGGCTCTTGGACGAACGCGGCGCCGAATACCCGGCCGAGCACAATGTCGGCCACCTTTACCACGCCAAGCCGGAACTGGCCGGCTTCTACCGGCAGCTGGACCCGACCAACAGCCTGAACCCCGGCATCGGCCAGACCTCGAAATGCGCGCATTGGCACTAGGCCGCGCCATCCAAGACGACCGCGCAGCATTGCGCACCCGCAACGGCGGAACCGCCCGCCCCATCTGAGGAGGAAAGATGGCTGGACTTATCACATTCATCCTGGCCCTGCTGCCCATCGCCACGGTCTTCGTGCTGCTGGTGGTGCTGGCGAAATCGGCCAAGTTCTCGATGCTGGTGGCCTATCTCGTCACCGCCGCCACCGCCCTGCTGATCTGGGGCACGGAACTGAACAAGGTTCTGGGCGCCACGGTGAACGGCGTCGTGACCGCCGTCAGCCTGCTCTACATCGTGTTCGGCGCCATCCTGATGCTCTATGCGCTGGAGGAAAGCGGCGGCATCCGCTCGATCCGGGCCGGCTTCACCTCGATCTCGCCCGACCGGCGGGTGCAGGCGATCATCATCGCCTGGCTCTTCGGCTCGCTGATCGAGGGCGCCTCGGGCTTCGGCACGCCGGCGGCCATCGCCGCGCCGCTGTTGGTCGCCATCGGCTTTCCCGCCATGGCCGCGGTCATGGTCACGCTGATCATCCAGAGCACGCCGGTATCCTTCGGCGCGGTCGGCACGCCGATCCTGGTCGGCGTGCGCACCGGCCTGGCCGACCAGCAGATCGTCGAGGCGACCATCGCGCCGATGGCCTTCGGCGATTACCTGCTGGAGATCGCCACCAAGGTCGCGATGATCCACGGGCTGATCGGCTTCCTGATCCCGCTGATCCTAGTCGGGATGCTGACCCGCTTCTTCGGCGCCAACCGCTCCTTTGCCGAGGGCTTCCGCATCTGGAAATTCGCGCTCTTCGCGGGCCTCGCCTTCACCCTGCCCTATTACATCATCGCCGCGACCCTGGGGCCGGAATTCCCCTCGCTGCTGGGCGGCATCATCGGGCTCATGATCGTGGTGCCGGCGGCGCGGCGCGGCTTCCTGATCCCGAAGGAAAGCTTCGACTTCCCGCCGCGCCGCGACTGGGGCGCCGACTGGACCGGCAAGCTCGACGATCTCGAGGATCACAATGCCCACAAGCCGGTGATGCCGCTGGCCAAGGCCTGGGCGCCCTATGTCTTCGTCGTCGCCCTGCTGGTCCTGACCCGCTCGGTCGCGCCGATCAAGGCCTGGCTGACCTCGCCCGAGATGACCATCGCCTTCCGCGACCTGTTCGGCTCGGGGATCAACGCCTCGGTGCAGGTGCTGTTCCTGCCCGGCACGATCCTGATCCTGGCCTCGCTCTTTACCTTCGTGCTGCATGGCATGTCGGGGCGCGACTACGGCCGGGCGCTGAAATCCTCGGGCACGACCATGATCGCCGCCGCCCCGGCGCTGCTGCTGGCGGTGCCGATGGTGCAGGTGTTCCTGAACTCGGCCTCGGACAGCTATGCCAGCATGCCCATCGTGCTGGCGCAGGGCGTCTCGTCGGTGGTGGGCGATGCCTGGCCGATGTTCGCGCCGCTGATCGGCGCCATGGGCGCCTTCGTCGCCGGCTCGAACACGGTCAGCAACATGATGTTCTCGCTGTTCCAGTTCTCGACCGCCGAGCAGATCGGCCTGGGGGCGGCGGGCGCGGGCACCGTGGTGGCGCTGCAGGCCATCGGGGGCGCGGCCGGCAACATGATCTGCGTGCATAACGTCGTCGCCGCCTCGGCCACCGTCGGCCTTGTGGACCGCGAGGGCGCGATCATCCGCAAGACCCTGATCCCCATGGCCTATTACGTGGTGCAGGGCGGGCTGATCGGCTTTGCGCTGCTGACCGGCAACCTGATGTGGTGGGCCGCCGCCGCGATCTGGGCCGCTGCCGTGCTGTTCTTCATGTCGCGCAACCGCGGCGCCGTCCCGGCCGCCGTGACCAACTAGGGGAAAGCCCATGACCGGAGAGCCAAAACCGACGGTCGGTCTGTTCGTGACCTGCCTTGTCGACGCCATCCGCCCGCAGATCGGCTTCGCAACCCTCCAGCTTCTTCAGGAGGCGGGCTGCGTGGTCGAGGTGCCGCAGGCCCAGACCTGCTGCGGCCAGCCGGCGCTGAACAGCGGCGACGACCGCGACGCGGCGCATCTGGCCCGCCAGACCATCGCGGCGTTCGAGGGCTACGACTATGTCGTGCTGCCCTCGGGCTCCTGCGCGGCGACCATGGTGCATGGCTATCCGGAGCTTCTGGCGGGCGACCCGGACTGGGCCGCCCGCGCCCAAGCCATGGCCGCGAAAACCCATGAGATCACCAGCTTCCTCTGCGATGTCATGGGCTACGCGCCCGCGGGGCGGAGGCTCAATGCCTCCGCCACCTATCACGACAGCTGCTCGGGCCTGCGCGAGCTTGGCATCGCCGCCCAGCCCCGCGCGCTGCTCAGCCATGTCGAGGGGCTGGAAATGCGCGGCCTGCCCGGCAACGATGTCTGCTGCGGCTTCGGCGGCACCTTCTGCGTGAAATATTCCGACATCTCGAACGCCATCGTCACCGAAAAGGCCGAGGCCGTCGAGGGAACCGGCGCCGAGATCCTGCTGGCCGGCGATCTCGGCTGCCTGATGAACATGGCGGGCAAACTGCATCGCCGCGGCGCAAAGACCCGCTGCTTCCACGCGGTCGAGGTGCTGGCCGGCCGCGCCGACGGCCCCGCCATCGGCGAGGATGCATCATGAGCGCCCGGCCCGATTTCAAGACCCGCGCCGGGGCGGCCCTGGCCGACCCGGTGCTGAAGGTCGCCATCGACCGCACCACCGGCAATGCCGAAAGGAAGCGCGCCGCCGCCCTGGCCGCCTTTCCCGAGTTTGAGACCGCCCGCGCCCGCGGCCAGGCGATCAAGGACCATGTCACCGCCCATCTGGGCCACTATCTGGAACAGTTCGAGCGAAACGCCACCGCCCGCGGCGCGCAGGTCCACTGGGCTGCCGACGATGCCGAGGCCCGCGCCATCGTCACCCGCATCTGCCTGGCCGCCGAGGCGAAGCTCGTGACCCGCGCCAAATCCATGCTGGGCGAGGAAATCGGCCTGCCGCATGCCCTGGCCGATGCCGGCATCGAGCGGGTCGAGACCGACCTGGCCGAGCATATCATCCAGCTGGCGGGCGAGGCGCCCTCGCATATCATCTGGCCCGCCATGCACCGCACCCGCGAACAGGTGGCCGAGCTTTTCAAGACCGGCCACCAGCCGCCCCCCGCCGCCGAGGATCCGGCGACCATGGTGCAAAGCGCCCGCCGGGTGCTGCGCGAGAAATTCCTGTCCGCCGATATCGGCATCTCCGGCGCGAATTTCCTGGTCGCCGATACCGGCGCCACCTGCACCGTCACCAACGAGGGCAATGCCGAGCTGACCACCACGCCGCCGCGCATCCATATCGTGACCGCGGGGATCGAAAAGCTGGTGCCCTCGACCGCGCATGCCTTCGCGCTCTTGCGCCTGCTGGTCCGCTCCGCCACGGGCGGCGAGATGACGCAATACACCACCTTCCATGCCGGCCCCAGGCGCCCCGGCGATGCCGACGGTCCCGAGGAGATGCATATCGTGCTGGTCGACAACGGCCGCAGCCGGATGCTGGCCGACGAGTTCCGCGAGATGCTGCGCTGCATCCGCTGCGGCGCCTGCATGAACCATTGCGTCGTCTATCGCCAGATCGGCGGCCATGCCTATGGCGGCACCTATCCCGGCCCGATGGGCTCGGTGCTGACGCCGGTGCTGGACGGGCTCGCGGCCTCGCGCGACCTGCCCAATGCCTGCACCATGAACGGCCGCTGCGCCGAGGTCTGCCCGGTCGGCATCCCACTGCCGACGCTGTTGCGCGCCTGGCGCCGCCGCAGCTGGCGCGAGGGGCTGGAGCCCGGATCGCTCCGCGCCGGCATCGGGATCTGGGCGCAAGTCGCCCGCCGCCCGCGGCTCTATCGCCTGGCGACCCGCATCGGCCTGCCGCTGATGCGGCTGTTCGGCAAGGGCGGCTGGATCGCGCGCCTGCCGCTGGCCGGGGGCTGGACCGCGCATCGCGACCTGCCCCGCCCGGCGCCGCAAAGCTTCATGGATCAATACCGCGCCCAGCAAAAGGCCCGCAAATGACCGCCCGCACCCGCATCCTCTCGGCGATCCGCACGGCCCTCGGCCCCGGCAAGCCGCCGGCGCAGATCGCCGCCGAGGCCGCCGCCCTGCTCGACGATCCCGACGCCGCCCGCCCGCGCCTGGCCGCGCCGAGCCTGCCCGACGCCTTCGCGCAGAAGGCGACCGCGCTCGGCACCAGCATCGACCGCATCGGCAGCCTGGCCGAGCTGCCGCGGGCCATGGCCCGCTATCTCGACGCCCATGGCCTGCCGCCCCGCTTCGCCATGCAGCCCGCGCCGGAACTGGCGGCGCTCGACTGGTCGGGCCTCGCCCCGCATCCGGGCATCGCCCCGGACGAGCCCGCGGCGCTCGGCCTCGCGCTGCACGGCATCGCCGAAAGCGGCTCGCTGGTCATCCATTCGGGACCGGAAAACCCGATCCTCATGGCCTTCCTGCCGCTGCACCATATCGTGCTGCTGCGCGAAGCCACGCTGCTGCCCTATCTGGAAGACTACGCCGCCCGCCTTTCCGCGCAGGCCGTGCCGCGCAACGCCATCCTGATCACCGGCCCCAGCGGCACCACCGATATCGAGGGCAGCTATGTCCGCGGCGCCCATGGCCCCGGCTTCCTGCACGTGATCCTGATCGCCGAGGCCGGGGCGGAACCGGGCTGACCGCCGCCCCGATCTGCCCTAGCATGGCGGCACCCGATCGGAGGGCCGCCATGCAAGACGCCGCGCAAGCGCAGGACATGCAGCAGGAAACGCCGCGCGAGCATTTCCTGCTTTTCGTCGCCATCCCGCCGCCCGAGGTCGCGGCACGGATCGAGGATGCCTGGCGGCTCGCGAACCGCCGCGACCGCTTCCGCCGCGCCACGCTGCACATGACCATCCTGCCGGTGATCCGCACCCCGCAGCTGGCGCCGGGCATGGCCGAGGCGCTTGGCCGGCCGCTGGACGGGCTCGACTTCCCCGCCTTCGACCTGGTGCTGGACCGGCTGACCACCTTCGGCCCGCCGCGCCGGCGCGACCGGCCGCTGGTGCTGGTCGGCCGGCAGGAACACCCCGCCCCCGACGCGCTGTGCCAGGCGCTCTGGCGGCGCCTCGCCCATGCCGGCCTGGCCGTCGCCCGCCACCGCGTCACCCCGCATGTGACGCTGGCCTATGGCAAACCCCTGCCGCCCGAGGGCATCGCCGTGCCGCCCGTGCATTGGCGCGTGGACGAGCTGGTGCTGATCGACAGCCTGCAGGGGCTGGGCCGGCATGTTCCGCTGGCGCGCTGGCCGCTGCCCTGAAACGGCCCCGAAGCCTTATCGACAATCCCCGCCCCCCGGCTTATCCATGCCGCCATGAGCGCAGGATCAGAAGAAACCCTGGCGGTCCGCATCAGCCGCGTGCTGGCCGACCGGATCGTGGCGGGCGAGATCGGCCCGGGCGAGCGCCTGCGCCAGGACCGCATCGCCGAGGAATTCGGCGCCAGCCACGTCCCGGTGCGCGAAGCCTTCCGCCGGCTCGAAGCCCAGGGCCTCGCCATCAGCGAACCGCGCCGCGGCGTCCGCGTCGCCGCCTTCGACCTGCCCGAGGTCAAGGAGGTGGCCGAGATGCGCGCCGCGCTGGAAGAACTCGCGCTGCGCCACGCCGCGCCGCACCTGACCCCGGCGATCCTCAATGCCGCCGAGGAGGCGACCAAGGCCGGCGACGCCTCGCGCGACGTGCGCTCGTGGGAGGCGGCGAACCGCCGGTTCCACAAGCTGATCCTGACCCCCTGCGCCATGCCGCGCCTGCTCGCCGCCATCGACGACCTGCATGCCGCCAGCGCCCGCTTCCTGTTCGCCGCCTGGCAGTCGAACTGGGAAACGCGCACCGACCACGACCACCGCGCCATCCTGGCCGCGCTGCGCAAGGGCGAGGTGGACCTGGCCTGCGCCACGCTGGCGCGCCATGTGCGCTGGATCGGCCGCCGCCCGGCCCCCCCGGCCAGCGACAAGCGCGACGCCTTCGCCATCCACGGCTAGGCCGCCTTCCGCGCCACCAGCCAGCTTGCGACATAGGTCAGCGCAACGCCCCGCGCCCCGCCATGCCGCGCCTCGTAACGGGCCATGAAGTCGCGCAGCGCGCCGGGCGAGCGGAACTGCCCGGCGCAGCCGTTGACCCCGGTGGCGCGCAGATGCCGCAAGACCTCCAGCGCGCCGGGGAAATGCAGCACGATCCGCCATTCCCCCGCGCCATGGCCCTGCCAGCCCGGCGGCAGCAGCGCCGCCATCCCGGCCCCGGTCAGATAGGACGGCGCCGCCGCCCGGCTGCCCAGCGCCCGCAGTTCCGGGAAATGCCCCGGCGCAAAGCCCGAAATCGCCAGCCAGCCGCCCGGCGCCACCGCCCCGCACAGCCGCGCCATCACCCGCGCCGGATCCTCGACCCATTGGAGCATCGAGGCCGAGGCCGCCAGGTCCACCGCCCCCGGCAGCGCCACCTCGGCCACGTCGCCCGGCAGGTAATCCGCCGCGACCCCCGGCAGTTCCGGCGCCGCCAGGTCGTTCAGCCACAGCCGCGCCGGCCGCAGCCCCAGCAAGTGCCGGGTCAGATGGCCCGAGCCATGGCCCGCCTCCAGCACCCGCGTCGGCCGATGCCCCGGCGCGGCGCGGCGATAGGCCGCAAACAGCCGCGCCGCGATCCGCCTTTGCGCCAGCGCCGCGCCGTCATAGGTCGCCATGCCGCGCGCGAAGGACCGCGCCACCCGCCCGGCCAGCGTATTCATGCCCCGGCCCCCGGCATGGGGCGGCAGGGCAAGGGCTTCCCCCGGCCCGCGCCTTTCGGGCCGCACCCATGCCCCCCGGCCAGCGCGAATGCCGATGCCCGGCTCATGCCAGCACCTCGGCCCAGTCGCGCCATTGCGCAAAGGGATTGTGCCCGCGATCCAGCACCCGCATCTCGACCGGCCAGCCCTGCCAGGCGCGGCGCAGGTTCCTCAGCGCAAAGATGCGGTCGGCCGCGCCCAGCCAGATGCGGTCGAAGCCCGGCACCTGCCCGGCATCCCAGCCCATCACCGCCTGCAATTCCTCGCGCAGCGCGGCGGGATCGGCGCCCGCGGCGACGGCGCAGCCCGCCCGCCGACCGAATTGCCGCAGCGCGGCCGGCGACAGGTTCTCGGCCGTGGCCCGCACCACGTCCCGCGGGATGCCCAGATCGTCGTCGCAGGGCGCCCATGAGCCGCAGGCCGCCACCTTGCGGCGGAACAGGTCCAGCCCCGGCAGCCGGCAGGCCGCCGCCACGCCAAAGGACCAGGCGACCAGGTCCATCGCCGCATAGCCCCGCGGCCAGTCCGGCGGTGTCAGGTCGCGGTAATCCGACAGCACCAGCACATCGGCCGGACCGGCCAGGTGCCGGAACGGCTCGGGCCCCACCGCCCAGCCGGTCAGCACCACGATCAGTTCCTCGGCGCCCGCGCGCTTCAGCCATTCCGCCCTCATGGCCAGCCCGCGATCTCGACCATGGCGGCGCAGATGCGCGCCACCTCGTCCGGCGCCGCGACAAAGGGCGGCATGCAGTAAAGCAGCCGCCCGAAGGGCCGCAGCCACACCCCGCTGTCGCGGCAAAAGCCATGCGCGCGCGCCATATCGACGGGCTCGCGCAATTCGATCACCCCGATGGCGCCCAGCACCCGCACATCGCGCACGCCGGGCAACCCGCGCGCCGGGGCAAGGCCGCGGCGCAGCCCCGCCTCGATCCCCGCGACCTGCCCCTGCCAGCCGCCCTCGGCCAGCAGGTCCAGGCTCGCGCAGGCCGCGGCGCAGGCCAGCGGATTGCCCATGAAGGTCGGCCCGTGCATCAGCACCGGCGCCGGCCCCTCCGCAATCGCCTCGGCCACCCGGCCTGACGCGACGGTGGCGGCAAAGCTCATCATGCCGCCGGTCAGCGCCTTGCCGAGGCACAGGATATCCGGCACCACCCCGGCGCGCTGCATGGCGAACAGCGTGCCGGTGCGGCCGAATCCGGTGGCGATCTCGTCCAGGATCAGCAGCACGCCATGCCGGTCGCACAGCGCGCGCAGCCCCTCCAGCCAGCGCGGGTGATAGAACCACATGCCGCCCGCGCCCTGCACCACCGGCTCGACGATGAAGCCGGCGATCTCATGCGCCTTCTCGGCAAACAGCGCCTCGACCGCGGCAAGCCCGTTCCGCGCCGGATCCTCGTCCCATTCCGCACCGAAGGGAATGGGCGGGCGCGGCACGAAATGCTGCACCTGCAAGGCGGCGCCGAAATGGGCATGCATCCCGGTTTCGGGATCGCAGAGGCTCATCGCCTTCCAGGTATCGCCGTAATAGCCGCCGCGGGCGCTGGCGAAACCCGTCCGCCCCGCCTGCCCCAGCCCGGCCTGGGCCTGCACCGCCATCTTCAGCGCCACCTCGACCGCGACCGAGCCGCTGTCGCTGTAAAAGATCCGATCCAGCCCCGCCGGCAGCATCGCGACCAGCCGCCGCGCCAGCCCGACGGCCGGCCCATGCGTCAGCCCGCCGAACATCACATGCGGCAGGCGCTCCAGCTGCGCCTGCATCGCCGCGACCAGCCGCGGGTGGCGATGGCCATGCGCCGCCGCCCACCAGGAGGACATGGCGTCGATCATCCGCGCCCCATCCGCCAGCGTAAGCCAGACCCCCTCGGCCGCCGCGACCTCATGCACCGGCCCCGGCGCGCGCATCGAGCCATAGGGATGCCACAGGTGCCGCCGGTCGAACGCCAGATCCCGCATCACAGCACCCCCCGGATTGCCGCCACGTCGATGCCGGCAAAGGCATCGGCCAGCGCCTCGGCCGTCACCTGCTCCAGCAGCGGCAGCCGGCCCAGGTCGCGCACCGCGCCGATCTCGCAGATCACCCGGCGGCTGTCCTCGGCCTCCGCGCCGATGAAGGCCACGCCCGCCACCCGGCAGCCCGCCGCCCGCAGCGCCGTCAGCGACAGCAGGGAATGGTTGATGGTGCCCAAGGCGGTGCGGCAGCACAGCACCACCGGCGCGCCCCAGCCGGCGATCACCTGCAGGTAAAGCAGGCGCCGGGTCAGCGGCACCATCAGCCCGCCCGCCGCCTCGACCACCAGCGGGGCCACCGGGGGCAAGGCCAGCCGCACCGGGTCGATCGCGACCCCCTCGCGCTCGGCCGCCAGATGCGGCGAGGCCGGCAGGCGCAGCCGATAGGCCTCGGGCAGCACCGGACGGCCGGAAAGCCGCGCCACGATCTCGCTGTCGGTCTCCTCCTCCAGCCCGGCCTGCACCGGCTTCCAATAGCTCGCGCCCAGCGCGCGGGTCAGCCCGGCGCTGAACACGGTCTTGCCGATGCCGGTATCGGTGCCGGCGACCACCACCGCGCTCATGCCGCCGCCCTTTCCAGCGCCGCGATGGCCGCAAACAGCGCCGCGATATCCTCCGCCCCGACATTGCCGGTGACGGACAGGCGCAGCCGCGCCGTCCCCTTCGGCACGGTCGGCGGCCGGATGGCGCGGATGTCGAAGCCCTGCGCCTGCAAGGCCCCGGCCAGCGCCAAAGCCCGCCGGTCGTCGCCGACGATCACCGGCACGATCTGGCTCTGCACCGCGATGCCGCAACCCCGCGCCGCCTCGGCCGCCAGCGCCATGCGCGCCCGCGCGCCCGCGACCAGCGCCGGCACCTCCGCCAGCGCCCGCAAGGCCGCGCGCAGCACCGCCGCCGACAAAGGCGAGGGCGCGGTGGCATAGATGAAGGGCCGCGCCTTGTTCACCAAGGTCTCGACCAGCACCCGGTCGGCGCAGACCAGCGCGCCCGAGCCGCCCAGCCCCTTGCCGCCGGTATGCAGGCTCACCAGCGCGCAGCCCAGCCCATGCGCCAGCCCCCTGCCCTGCGGGCCGAAAACGCCGGTGGCATGCGCCTCGTCGACCACCAGCACTGCGTCCTCGCGCGCGGCCAGCGCGGCCAAAGCCGGCAAGGGCGCCAGGTCGCCCTCCATCGAATAGACGCTTTCGACCGCGATCCAGGCCCGGCCGCGGCCGCCCGCATCGCGCCACTCGGCGATCACCCGCGCCGCGTCGCCGGCATCGTTATGGGCAAAGCCGCGGCATTCCGCCCGGCCCAGCCGCATCCCCTCATGCGCGCTGGCATGGACCAGCGCGTCATGGAGCACCAGGTCGCCCTGCATCGGCAGCGCCGAAAAGATCGCCTGGTTGGCCTGGAAGCCGCCGCCCATGTAAAGGCACGCCTCGGCGCCGAAGAAATCCGCCGCCTCGGCCTCCAGCGCCTGATGCTCGGCATGGTTGCCGCGCAGCAGCCGCGACCCCCCGGCGCCCACCGGCACGCCGCGCGCCAGCGCATCCCGCGCCGACCGCGCCAGCAGTGCCGACCCCGCCAGCCCCAGATAGTCGTTCGAGGCGAAGTCCAGCCCCGCCGCCGGCGCCACCCGGCGCAGCCGCCCGCGCCGCACCAAGGCCTCCAGCGCCGCCCCGTGCCGGGAAAAGCTCATGCCGCGCAGCCCTCCCGCGACGCCTCCGGCACCTCGGCCCGCAGCCCCAGCCTGGCGAACAGCCGCGCATCCTTGTCCTCGCCCGGGTTTCCGGCGGTCAGCAGCACATCGCCGACGAAGATCGAATTGGCGCCGGCGAAAAAGCACATCGCCTGCATCTCGTCGCTCATCTCGGACCGGCCGGCCGACAGCCGCACATGGGATGTCGGCATCAGGATGCGCGCCGTGGCGATGGTGCGCACCATCTCGATCGGGTCCAGCTTGGGCACATCGGCCAGCGGCGTGCCCGCCATCGGCATCAGCATGTTGATCGGCACCGATTGCGGCGGCACCTCCAGCCCGGCCAGCGTCTCCAGCATGGAAATGCGGTCCGCCTCGGTCTCGCCCATGCCGACGATGCCGCCGGCGCAGACATGGATGCCCGCCGCCTGCACCCGCTCCAGCGTGTCCAGCCGGTCCTGGAAGCTGCGCGTGGTGATGATCTCGGAATAATAGCGTTCCGAGGTGTCGATATTGTGGTTGTAATAATCCAGCCCCGCGTCCTTCAGCCGCAGCGCCTGGTCCGCGTCCAGCATGCCCAGCGTCATGCAGGTCTCCATCCCCAGCGCCTTGACGCCGCGGATCATTGCCAGCACCGCCGGCATGTCGCGTTCCTTGGGCGACCGCCAGGCCGCGCCCATGCAATAGCGCGTCGCCCCCGCTTCCTTGGCGCGCCGGGCCTCGGCCAGCACCCGCTCGACCTCCATCAGCTTCGAGGCCGAGAGTTCCGAGCCGTTGCGCGCCGATTGCGAGCAATAGGCGCAATCCTCGGGGCAGCCGCCGGTCTTGATCGACAGAAGCTTCGAGCATTGCACGACATTCGGGTCGAAATGCGCCCGATGCACGGTCTGGGCCTGGAACAGCAGGTCCATCAGAGGCTGGCGATAGATCTCGGCGGCGCGGCGCGATTGCTGGGGCATGGATACCTCCCTGAGCCTTGAATCGGGGAGTATCTATAAAACCGGAATCGCGCCCTGTTAATCTGGATATATTATCTATTATTTATCGGGCCGGGATGGTGGCAAGAAAATATTGACCTTTCAACGGCTTGCGCCTGCCCCCCCGATCCGGAAGCCGGTTCAGTCATCCATGCCCAGCTCTGCCAGGCTGGCGGGATGGAACGGCACCTCGACCCGGCGGCCGGTTTCGTCCTTGCCATGCACCTCATAGCAGCCGTCCTCGACGGCGACATTATGGACCGGCCAGCCCTGCCCCTTCAGCCGGGCCTCCAGCCCCTCGACGGGGCGCCAGTCCGCCCGCGGCACAGGGCGATCGGCAAGCGCGGCGACGGGACAGGCCAGGGTGATCAGGGCCGCGGCGCCCAGCGACGGGCGCATGATTCTTTCTCCTGCATTTGCGTTTTCGCGCCGCCGCAATAGCAGGGCCGGGCTGACAGCCCGCTTGCTGCGCCCGCGCCTTCACGGGCCCAGGATGCGCAGCTTGCCGACGCGCCCGTCGCAGCGTTGCACGGCGATGCGCAGCCGCTCCAGCAGATGCGTCTGGACGTAATTGGCGTGAAAGCGGCTGGGCGCGAACAGCGTCAGGCAGCTTTCGCTGCGCTCGGCCTCGATCAGCCCGGCGAACCAGGCGTCGAACAGCGCCGGATCCTCCTCGGCCAGCCGGGCGCGCGCCTCGGCCCACAGCCCCTCGGCCGGCATCGGCTCGGGCCGGTGCAGCGGCACGACATTGCTCGTCGGCTCGGCGCGCTTGCCGCCGACCCGCTCGACGAAATCCGGGCCGATATTCGGCCATTCCGGCTTTGTATCCAACAGGATACGCTCCAGGTTCAGGCCCAGGACCGACACCCGGCCGCGTGCGCCCTGCTGCTTGATCTCGATCCAGCCCAGGGCGCGCAGCTTGGCCATCTCGCGCTTGACGGTGCGTTCGTCGACGCACCACAGCCGGGCGATCTCGCGCTGGCCGATGGTCAGTTCGTCGCGCTGCCAGTTGTAGCGGGTGGTGATCAGTGCCATCAGCCGCAGCACCAGGCGCTGGCGATGCTTGTCGCCGGCCAGCCCATGCGCCATCATGGCCGAGAGCAAGTCATATTTCTTCGCCGCCGCCTCTCGGCCGACGGCACGCATCACCTGCATGTCTGCTCCTGCGCCCCGGTATTCCCGGCTGCCTTCCATCTGCCCGCCTCGCCCTGCCCATCGGGGCAAGACCGGATGACCGCGTCGGTTTGGCACCGTTTGAAACGCTTTTCGTTATCCCTTTCGTATTTGCGTCCTGAAATCCGATTCTGTCAAGCGATTCCCCGCCGGCCGGATTTCCCGGACCAAATCATCAAAGAAAATCGGTATCAAATGGTATAGGGGGTCATTCAGGCCGTCCCCCATTGCCGCGGTTTTGTCCCCCAATCCGGGGTGCAACGCGCCAACCCGTCCCCCATTGCCGCGTTAGCGTTCCGGGTTTTGCGGCGCCGGGATTCGCCGGGCGATTCGCCGGGCGACGCAGGAAAACCCCGCAATCTCCGCATCCTGACCATTCCATTAAAACGCCTTTTGCCAAATGTGCAAATCCGGCGTAAAAGCGAAACGGAAGATAATCTGCGTCCTAAAAATACAGGCATCCTATGTATACGCACGAAGACCTCGCCAAGCTGCAGGCGCAATCCTTGAAGATGCAGGGCTGGATCCGGCGCCAGACCTTCAGCCCGGCCAATGAGAAGACGCTGCGCCGCTTCTCGAGCTGGGAGGTGTCCGAACTGATCTTCCGCATCAACCAGTCCACCTTCCGCGGCAAGCTCGCCGCCGAGCCGAACCTTCCCCTCGGGGAAGTCGAGGAGGATGGCCGCCAGCGCTGGTTCTCGCTCGACGAGATCAACGAGCTGCGCCGCCGCATCCGCATCAACCGCAAGACGCTGATGCCCTGGCGCCCCGAGGGCAAGCGCGCCTTCCGCGCCGCCATCGCCAATTTCAAGGGCGGCGCCGGCAAGTCGACCGTGGCGCTGCACTTTGCCCATGCCGCGGCGCTGGACGGCTACCGGGTGCTGGTCGTCGATTTCGACCCGCAGGCGACGCTGAGCCATTCCATGGGCCTGACCGACGTGGGCGAGGACCATACCGTCTGGGGCATCATGGCCCGCGACCTGGAACGCGAGACCGACCGCATGAACGCCGCCGCCCGCGGCGCCGAGTCGGGCACCGCCCTGCCCCAGCGCAAGCTGCCGGCCTCGATCCGCGACATGGGGCTCGGCATGCTGCGCCCGGCGGACTTCATCAAGCCGACCGCCTGGCCGACCATCGACATCATCCCGAGCTGCGCCAATGCCGCCTTCGTCGAGTTCGCCAGCGCCCAGTACCGGCACCTGAACCCGGAATGGACCTTCTTCGGCGCGGTGTCGCGCTTTCTCGACAGCCTGGCGGACGATGCCTATGACCTGATCCTGTTCGACTGCCCGCCGGCCATCGGCTACCAGTCGATGAACGCGGTCTTTGCCGCCGACATGCTCTATATCCCCTCGGGCCCCGGCTATTGGGAATACGACTCGACCACCAGCTTCATCGGCCAGCTCTCCGAGGCGCTGGAAGACCTGTCGCATGGCTTCGAAAACTTCCCCACGGGGAAGATCAGGCTGCCCAAGGCCTTTGCCGACATCCGCTTCCTGATGACGCGCTACGAGCCGTCGAACGAGCTGCACCAGGCGATGTACGGCGCCTTCCAGCAGGTCTTCGGCCAGCACATGGCCCAGCACCCGATCGAGCTCACGCGCGCGGTCGAGCAATCGGGCCGGTTCCTCAGCTCGATCTACGAGATCGACTATCGCGAGATGACGCGCGGCACCTGGCGCCGGGCGCGGGCGACCTTCGACCAGGCCTATGAGGAGTTCAAATCCCATGTCGTCGCGGCCTGGGACAAGCTGGAGGATGAGGCATGAGCCGCAAACGCCGCATGTTCGAAATCGAGATGCCGGACGAGCCCGCCGAGGTCGCGCCGGAAACCTTCCCCGCGGGGAAGGAGGAAAAGGAGCATCGCCGCGGCCCGATGGCCACCGCCATCACCGAGACGGCGGAATCCACCCGCGACCGCGCCCGGCTGGAGGCGCAGATCCGGGCCGAGAACGATGCGCTGGCCCAGGAACATGTGCGGCTGAAGCGGGCCGGGCTGATCACCGACCTGATCCCGCTGGACGCCATCGACGCGCAGAAGCTGATCCGCGACCGCGCCGCGGGGCCGGATTACGAGCTGACCGAACTGGTCGAGTCGATCCGCGACATCGGGCTGTCGAACCCGATCCGGGTCGAGCCGGCCGAGGGCGGCCGCTATGAGCTGATCCAGGGCTGGCGCCGGCTTTCGGCCTATCGCCAGCTGCTGGAGGAGACGGGCGACGTCGAGAAATGGGGCCGCATCCCGGCCGGCATCGCGGCGCGCGGCGACGAGCTGGAGCGGCTATACCGGCGCATGGTCGACGAGAACATGGTGCGCAAGGACATCTCTTTCGCCGAGATGGCGCAGCTGGCGCTGCATTACGCCATGGACCCGGTGACCGAGGAGAGCGACCCCGAGAAGGCGGTGGCGATCCTGTTCAAATCCGCCGGCTACCAGAAGCGCAGCTATATCCGCAGCTTCATCCGGCTGGTCGAGGCCCTGGGCGATGCCTTGCTATACGCGCCCGATATCCCGCGCGCGCTGGGGCTGGCGCTGGCGCAACGGCTGGACGAGGTGCCGGGCACGGCGGCGGCGATCCGGGCCGAGCTGAAGAACTGGGATTCGCGCTCGGTCAAGGACGAGCTGGAGCTGCTGCGCCGCTATGCCGGGCTGGCGGGCGACGCGGAATCGCCGGCCGCCGCGCCGCGCAGCACCACGCCGACCGTCCCCGCGGGGAAGGCCCGCATCAGCTTCCAGATCCAGCGGCCGCAGGGCAGTGCCAAATGCACCGCCTCGAACGGGCGGCTGGAGATCCGGCTGCCGCGCGACTTCTCGGCCGTGGACCGGCGCAAGCTGGAGGCGGCGGTGCGGGTGATGCTGGAGAGCCTGGATTGACCTTCCCCGCGGGGAAGGTCCGGCCCCGGCCGCGGTCCCCGGCAGCCGGGATGGGGCATCGGGGCAGGGGGGTGAAAAGCCCCTCTTCCAGTGATCCGCAAAATGGGGTTATTCTGCGGATAAGGCTGCTTGCAGGTCGGGAAACATGCCATCCGCTTCGGACATAGAATATCACGGAAAATCGGCTGCGCACCAGTTTTTTGATGCGGCGGACTGGTTTTCCGCCCAGGCCGGGCTGGCGCCGGAACTGGCGCGGGCCGCCTTCGCGCTGGGCCGGCTGGAGGGCGCGGTCGCGGCGCTGGAACCCGAGGCGCGGGCCGGCGCCAACCGCCGGCTGGCGCTGATCGAGGTCGAGGCGATGCTGTGGGCGCAGGGCACGCCCTTGCGGCGCGAGGAGATCGGCCGCGACCTGATGGAGGCGCGGGCCGGCGCCGACCTGGAGGCGATGCGGCTGGCGCGCTGGGGCATCCGCCGGCTGGAGGGGCAGGGCGATCCGCGCGAGTTGCGCGGTTTCCTGGGCCTGCACCGGGCCGCGGTCTCGGGGCTGGACGAGCTGCTGGCGACGCGGCCGACCGGGCAGGATTTCGACGCGGCGGTGGAGGAGTTCCGGCAACTGGCCGGGCAGGTCGCGGCGCTGTCGCCGCTGGTCCGGGCGGCGGCGCTGCGGGTGTTGTGGCGGCTGTGCGGTCTGTCGGCGCCCGAGATGCTGGCCGAGCCCGCGACATGGACGGCGCGCGACATGGCCGAGGGCTGCGAGGCGCTGCGCTTTGTCCCGCTGGGCCGGCATGGCCGCGCGGTCTGGGTCGATGCCGGCCCGCCGGCCGAGCGCGTGGCGCGGCATCTTGCCGCGGTCACGGCGGGGATTCAGGACGCGCGGCACGAGCTGGCGCGGGTCGCCGACTGGCAGGCCCGCGCACAGGCGGCGATGGCCGGGGTCAAGGGCGACAATGCCGGCCGGGTGATCCGGGCGCTGGCGGCGCATCCCTTGCTGAACGCGGCGATGCTGGAGGAAAGCGCCGGCATCAGCCGCGACACCGCCGAGCGGATGCTGGCGCGGATGAAGGCCATGGGCCTGGCGCGCGAGATCACCGGCGGGCGGCGGTTCCGGCTGTGGATGCTGGCGGGCTGAGCGCGTCGCGGCGGAAGGCGGCCGGCGTGGTGCCGGCGAGCTTGAGGAAGGCGCGGTGGAAGGCGCTGGGTTCGCCATAGCCGAGCCGGGCGGCGATCTCGGCCACGCTGAGGCCGGTGTCGCGCAGAAGCTGGCGGGCGCGCATCAGCCGGATCTCGGCGCGGATGGCGGAAAAGCCCTGGCCCTCGGCCCGCAACCGGCGGCGCAGGGTGGCGGGGGCCAGGCGCAGCTCGGCGGCGAGGCGGTCGAAATCCGGCCAGTCCTCGGGCGGGGCGGCGCGCAGCCGGCTGCGGATGCGCGCGGAAAGCCCCTGGTCGTGGCGATAGCGCAGCAGGATGTTGGCGGGGGCGCCGCGCAGGAAGGTCTCCAGCGCCTTTTCGCTGCGGATGGTCGGCAGCGAGAGGTAGCTGGCGGCGAAGCTCAGCCGGCTGGCGGGCTGGTCGAAATGCACCGGGGCGCCGAAGAACTGGTGATAGTCGCGGCGGTTTTCCGGCGCCGGGCAGGCGAAATCCACCTGCATCAGCGGGATGCGGCGGCCGATCAGCCAGCACATCACCCCCAGCAGGATCAGCCAGTAGCTGCGATAGGCGAAGGCGCGGCGCGGCGGGCCGGCGTCGCTGAGCAGGATCTCGGCCTGGCCGTCGCGCAGGCGCAGGGTGCCGGTGGGGTCGTCCAGGGTGACGGACAGGAACAGCAGCGCCCGGCGCAGGGCGCGTTCCAGCGTGCCGGCATGCAGCACCGCATGGCAGAGCAGCTGGAAGCTGCCGGGGCGCATGGGGCGGGCGGCCTCGTCGAAAAATTCGTCGCGGATGCGCTCGGCGATGGCGAGCCAGAGCTTGCCGTATTGCAGGTTCGAGACCGGCTCGCCCAGGGCGGGGATGCCGGCATGGGCCAAGAGCGGCGCCGGGTCGATGCCGCGGCGATGCAGGCAGTCCAGCGCGTCCTCGACGAAGCCGGGGGTGATGGTGCGGCGTTCCATGGCGCCCCTTGTTGCAAAACCGATCAGATATTCTGGCCGCCAATGGCATTGTTTGCAATGTCGCCGGCGCTAAGCTGCCGGCGAACTCGGGGAAACCGCGCCATGCGGGAGAGTTGAGGAGGAGAGACATGTCTGCGACCACCCTGTCCCGGACGCGCTATGACGAGGCCGTGGCGCGCTTTCGCATCGAGGACGCCATCGCCGGGCTGCGCGGCGACCTGGAGACCGGGCTGAATGCCTGCGTCGAATGCTGCGACCGCCATTGCGGCGCGAACCGGGTGGCGCTGCGCTGCCTGTCGCCGGACGAGGCGCTGGTGGAATACAGCTTCGAGGATCTGCGCGGCATGGCGGCGCGGGCGGCGAACCTGATGCGCGACAAGGGCATCCGGCCGGGCGACGTGGTCGCCGGGCTGTTGCCGCGCACGGTCGAGCTGGTCGCGGTGGTGCTGGGCGCCTGGCGGCTGGGCGCGGTCTATCAGCCGCTGTTCACCGCCTTCGGCCCCAAGGCCATCGAGCACCGGCTGAAGACCAGCGGTGCCAAGCTGGTGGTGACGAATGCCGCGCAGCGGCCCAAGCTGGACGAGGTCGAGGACTGCCCGCTGGTCGCCGTGCTGCGCGGCGAGGCGCCGCTGGCGCCGGGCGACGTGGATTTCCGCGCGGCGCTGGCCATGGCCTCGGACCAGTTCGAGCCGGTGATGCGGCGCGGCGAGGATCTGTTCATGATGATGTCCACCTCGGGCACCACCGGCCTGCCCAAGGGGGTGCCGGTGCCCTTGCGGGCGCTCTTGGCCTTCGGCGCCTATATGCGCGATGCGGTGGACCTGCGCGAAAGCGACGTGTTCTGGAACATCGCCGATCCGGGCTGGGCTTACGGGCTTTATTACGCGCTGACCGGGCCCTTGCTGCTGGGCCAGCCGACGATCTTCTACGAGGGCGGCTTTACCGCCGAGACGACCTATCGGATCATCGAGCGCATGGGGGTGACGAGCCTTGCCGGCTCGCCCACCGCCTATCGGCTGCTGATCGCGGCGGGGCCGGAGGCGGCCGCGGCGGTCAAGGGGCAGCTGCGGGTGGTCAGTTCCGCCGGCGAGCCGCTGAACCCCGAGATCATCCGTTGGTTCGGCGAGCATCTTTCGGTGCCGATCCACGACCATTACGGCCAGACCGAGATGGGCATGTGCGTGAACAACCATCACGGGCTGGAGCATCCGGTGCGTCCGGGCTCGGCCGGCCTGGCGATGCCGGGCTATCGCGTGGTGGTGCTGGACGATGACGGCTGCGAATTGGGGCCGAACCAGCCGGGCGTGCTGGCCATCGACATGAAGCGTTCGCCGCTGATGTGGTTCTCGGGCTATCTGAACCAGGCGACGCCGGCGCTGGCGGGGGGCTATTACCGCACCGGCGATTCGGTGGAGTTCGAGCCGGACGGGTCGATCAGCTTCATCGGCCGGTCGGATGACGTCATCACCTCCTCGGGCTATCGCATCGGCCCCTTCGACGTGGAAAGCGCGCTGATCGAGCATCCCGCGGTGGTCGAGGCGGCGGTGGTGGGCGTGCCCGACCCCGAGCGCACCGAGATCGTGAAAGCCTTCGTCGTGCTGGCCAAGGGGGCGGAGGGGACCGAGGCGCTGCGCGAGGAACTGGCGCAGCATGTCAAGAAACGCTTGTCGGCCCATGCCTATCCCCGGATGATCGATTTCGTCGCCGACCTGCCCAAGACGCCGAGCGGCAAGATCCAGCGCTTCATCCTGCGCAAGGCGGAAGTCGAGAAACTGGCCCGGAAATAAGGACGCATCATGCAGATCGAGAGCAGGGTTTTTGTGATCACAGGCGCCGGGTCCGGCCTTGGCGCGGCGGTGGCGCGCATGGCGGTGGGCGCGGGCGCGCGGGCGGTGCTGCTGGACGTGAATGCCGATTCCGGCGCGGCCATGGCGGCGGAACTGGGCGCGGCGGCGCGTTTCGTCAGGACCGACGTGACCAGCGGCCCGGAGGGCGAGGCGGCCATTGCCGCGGCGCTGGAGGCCTTTGGCCGGATCGACGTGGCGGTGAATTGCGCCGGCGTGGCGCCGGGCGAGAAGATCGTCGGGCGCGAGGGGCCGCATGGGCTGGAGAGTTTCGCCCGCGCCATCCAGATCAACCTGGTCGGCACCTTCAACATGCTGCGGCTGGCCGCCGATGCCATGTCGCGCAATGAACCGGGCGAGGGCGGCGAGCGCGGGGTGATCGTCAACACCGCCTCGATCGCGGCCTATGACGGGCAGATCGGGCAGGCGGCCTATGCGGCCTCGAAGGGCGGCGTCGCGGCGCTGACCCTGCCGGCGGCGCGGGAACTGGCGCGGCACGGCATCCGGGTGATGACCATCGCGCCGGGCATCTTTGCCACGCCGATGATGGCCGGGCTGCCGCAGGAGGTGCAGGACAGCCTGGGCGCCAACGTGCCTTTCCCGCCGCGGCTGGGCAACCCGGCGGAATATGCGGCGCTGGTGCGCCATATCGTCGAAAACCAGATGCTGAACGGCGAGGTCGTCCGGCTGGACGGCGCGCTGCGCATGGCACCGAAATAAGGGGGGGTCATCATGGATAGCGATCCGATTGTCATCGCGGGCGCGGCCCGCACGCCGATGGGCGGCTTTCAGGGCGATTTCGCCGGGGTCGAGGCCGCGGCGCTGGGCGCCACCGCGATCAAGGCGGCGCTGGGCGGGCTGGACCCGCAGGCGGTGGACGAGATCATCATGGGCTGCGTGCTGCCCGCCGGCCAGGGCCAGGCCCCGGCGCGGCAGGCGGCGCTGGGCGCGGGCCTGCCGCTGGGCGCCGGCGCCACGACCGTCAACAAGATGTGCGGCTCGGGCATGAAGGCGGCGATGCTGGGGCATGACCTGATCCTGGCCGGTTCCGCCGAGGTGGTGGTGGCGGGCGGCATGGAGAGCATGTCGAACGCGCCCTATCTGCTGCCGAAAGCGCGGTCGGGCTATCGCATGGGCCATGGGCAGGTGATGGATCACATGTTCCTGGACGGGCTGGAGGACGCCTATGACAAGGGCCGGCTGATGGGCACCTTTGCCGAGGATTGCGCCGAGGCCTATCAGTTCACCCGCGAGGCGCAGGACGAATTCGCGATTGCCTCGCTGACCCGCGCGCAGAAGGCGATCGCCGCCGGGCATTTCGCGGGCGAGATCGCGCCGGTGACGGTCAGGGGCCGCGGCGGCGAGACGGTCGTGGATACCGACGAGCAGCCGGGCAAGGCGCGGCTGGACAAGATCCCGACGCTGAAGCCCGCCTTCCGGCCGGGGGGCACGGTGACGGCGGCGAATTCCTCGTCGATCTCGGACGGGGCGGCGGCGCTGGTCTTGATGCGGGCCTCCGAGGCCGAGCGGCGCGGGCTGGTGCCGCGGGCGCGGATCCTGGGCCACGCGACCTATGCCGACAAGCCGGGGCTGTTTCCGACCGCGCCCATCGGCTCGGTCCGGCGCCTGCTGGAGCGGACCGGGACGGCGCTTTCGGATTACGACCTGTTCGAGGTGAACGAGGCTTTCGCGGTGGTCGCCATGGCGGCGATGCGCGACCTTGGCCTGTCGCATGAGGTGGTGAACATCCATGGCGGCGCCTGCGCGCTGGGCCATCCCATCGGCGCATCCGGCGCGCGGGTGCTGGTCACGCTGCTGGCGGCGCTGGAGACGCATGGCGGCCAGCGCGGCATCGCGTCCCTGTGCATCGGCGGCGGCGAGGCGACGGCGGTGGCCATCGAGAGGATGCAATGATGCTGACCGAGGAACAGGAACAGATCCGCGACGCCGCCCGCGACTTTGCGCGCGAACGGCTGGCGCCGGGGGCGGCGCAGCGCGACCGCGAACATGCCTTTCCGCGCGCCGAACTGACCGAGATGGGCGAACTGGGCTTTCTGGGCATGCTGGTGCCCGAGGAACATGGCGGTTCCGAGACCGGTGCGGTCGCCTATGCGCTGGCGCTGGAGGAGATCGCGGCGGCGGACGGGGCGTGCTCGACTATCATGTCGGTGCATAGCTCGGTCGGCTGCGTGCCGATCCTGCGTTTCGGCACCGAGGAGCAGAAGGCGCGCTTCCTGCCGAAGATGGCCAGCGGCGCGTGGATCGGCGGTTTCGCGCTGACCGAGCCGCATGCCGGCTCGGACGCCGCGAACCTGCGCAGCAAGGCGCGGCGCGAGGGCGACCATTACGTCATCGACGGGGCCAAGCAGTTCATCACCTCGGGCAAGAACGGCAAGGTGGTGATCGTCTTTGCGGTGACGGATGCGGCGGCGGGCAAGAAGGGGATCTCCGCCTTCATCGTGCCGACGGATACGCCGGGCTACGAGGTGGTCTCGGTCGAGCACAAGCTGGGGCAGCACAGCTCGGACACCTGCGCGCTGGCCTTCACCGGCATGCGCGTGCCGGTCGAGAACCGGCTGGGCGAGGAGGGCGAGGGCTACAAGATCGCGCTGTCGAACCTGGAGGGCGGGCGCATCGGCATCGCCGCCCAGGCGGTCGGCATGGCGCGCGGCGCCTATGAGGCGGCCCTGGCCTATGCGCGCGAACGCATCACCTTCGGCCGGCCGATCATCGAGCATCAGGCGGTGGCCTTCAAGCTTGCCGACATGGCGACGCAGATCGACGCGGCGCGGCTGATGGTGCTGCGCGCCGCCATGCTGCGCGAGGCCGGCAAGCCCTGCCTGACCGAAGCCAGCATGGCCAAGCTTTTCGCCTCGGAAATGGCGGAAAGGGTCTGTTCGGCGGCGATCCAGCTGCATGGCGGCTATGGCTACCTGGCCGATTACCCGGTCGAGCGCATCTATCGCGACGTGCGCGTGACCCAGATCTATGAGGGCACGAGCGAGGTGCAGCGCCTCGTCATCGCCCGCAACCTGTGAGGGGGGAGCATGGCTGAACTGATCGAGATCACGCGGGAGGGCCGCGTGGCGCTGATCCGGCTGAACCGGCCCGAGGCGCTGAACGCGCTGAACTCGGCGCTGGCCGAGGAACTGACGGCGGCGGCCGAGGCGCTGGATGCCGACCGGGGCGTGGGGGCCGTGGTCGTCACCGGCTCGGAGCGCGCCTTCGCGGCGGGGGCGGATATTTCGGAAATGGCCGAAAAGAGCGCCGAGGAGATGGTCGAGGCGGATTTCTTTGCCATCTGGGACCGGTTCGCGGCGACGCGCACGCCCAAGATCGCGGCGGTGAACGGCTATGCGCTGGGCGGCGGCTGCGAGCTGATGATGATGTGCGATTTCGCCATTGCCGGCGAGGGGGCGAAATTCGGCCAGCCCGAGGTCAAGCTGGGCGTGATCGCCGGCATGGGCGGCACGCAGCGCATGACCAAGCTGATCGGGCGGGCGCTGTCGATGGACCTGCACCTGACCGGCCGGATGATGGACGCGGCCGAGGCGCTGCGCGCCGGGCTGGTGGCGCGGGTGGTGCCCGACGATCAGGTGGTCGAGGAGGCGATGGCGGCGGCGCGGCAGATCGCCGGCTATTCGCGGCCGGCGACGCGGCTGGCGCGCGAGGCGGTGATGCGGGCCGAGGAGCTGTCGCTGGCCGAGGGCGTCGCCTGGGAACGGCGGCTGTTCCACCGGCTGTTCGGCACCGAGGGCCAGCGCGAGGGCATGCGGGCCTTTCTGGAAAAGCGCAAGCCGGCGTTTCACCGCGACTGACCCGGAAGCGGGGGCGGCGGCCCGCCGGCGCGGCGGCGCTTTGCGTTGCGCGGCCGGCGGGCGGCGTGTAGAACCTGCCCGATTGAGCGTTGCGAAGGGAGCCCGTGCATGCGCAGAGTTGTCGTCACCGGACTGGGGATGGTCACGCCGCTGGCCTCGGGGGTCGAGGAGACCTGGTCGAGGCTTCTGGCCGGGGAATCCGGCGCCGGACCGATCACCCGGTTCGACACCAAGGACGTGGCGACGAAATATGCCTGCGAGATCCCCTTTGGCGACGGCTCGGGCGGGACGTTCAACCCCGACGACTGGATGGAGCCCAAGGACCGGCGCAAGGTCGACGACTTCATCCTTTACGGCATGGCCGCCGCCGAGCAGGCGGTGAAGGATTCCGGCTGGGAGCCCGCGAACGAGGACGAGCGCGAGCGCACCGGGGTCATGATCGGCTCGGGCATCGGCGGGCTGTCCTCGATCGCCGATACCGCGGTGCTGATCAAGGAACGCGGGCCGAAACGGGTTTCGCCGTTCTTCATTCCGGGGGCGCTGATCAACCTGGTCTCGGGCCAGGTCTCGATCCGCTTCGGCTTCAAGGGGCCGAACCATGCGGTCGTCACCGCCTGCTCGACCGGCGCCCATGCCATCGGCGACGCGGCGCGGCTGATCGCGCTGGGCGATGCGGATGTCATGGTGGCCGGCGGCACCGAGAGCCCGATCTGCGAGATCGGCATCGCCGGCTTCAACGCCTGCAAGGCGCTGTCCACCAAGCGCGAGGACGACCCCAAGGCGGCGAGCCGGCCCTGGGACGAGGATCGCGACGGCTTCGTCATGGGCGAGGGCGCCGGCGTCGTGGTGCTGGAGGAATACGAGCATGCCAAGGCGCGCGGCGCCAGGATCTATGCCGAGATCCTGGGCTATGGCATGTCGGGCGACGCCTATCACATCACCGCGCCCAGCGAGGATGGCGACGGCGGTTTCCGCAGCATGACCAATGCGCTGAAGCGCGCCAACCTCGCGCCGGGCGCGCTGGACTATATCAACGCGCATGGCACCTCGACCATGGCCGACGTGATCGAGCTGGGCGCGGTCGAGCGGCTCTTGGGCGATGCGGCGGGCAATGTGGTGATGTCCTCGACCAAGTCGAGCATCGGGCACCTGCTGGGCGCGGCGGGGGCGGTCGAGGCGATCTTCTGCATCCTCGCCATCCGCGACCAGATCTGCCCGCCGACCATCAACCTGGACAAGCAGGCGCGCGAAACCCCCGTCGACCTGGCCGCCAATGCCGCGGTGCGGCGCAAGGTGGATCACGTGCTGTCCAACAGCTTCGGCTTCGGCGGCACCAATGCCAGCCTGGTGATGGGGCGGGTCAAGGAATGATCTGGCGCCATATCGCGTCGAATTTCCTGACGCTGCTGATCGTGATCCTGATCGCGGTCGCGGCGGCCATCGCCTGGGGCAAGCACGAATACACCCGGCCCGGCCCCAGCGCCTTGGCCGCCTGCGTGCGCGTCGCCCCCGGCGCCAGCCTGAACGCGGTGAGCCAGCAGCTGGCCGAGCAGGGCGTGGTGTCCAATGCCTATGTGTTCCGGGCGGGCGCCGATTATGCCGGGAAATCGCGCGATCTGAAATACGGCTCCTACCTGATGCCGCCGCATGCCAGCATGGCGGAGATCGTCCGGGTCATCACCGCCGGCGGTCCCAGCACCTGCGGCACCGAGGTGGTGTTCCGCATCGGCGTGCGCGAGAACTCGGTGATCCTGCGCGACATGGATGCCGAGACCGGGGTCTTTGCCGAGCAGGCCAAATACAACCCCGCCAGCGAGCCGGCGCCCGAGGTCGTCACCGCGGCGGAGGCCAAGCCCGATGCGCGGCTGCGCATCTCGGTCGCCGAGGGGGTGACGAGCTGGCAGGTGGTCGAGGGGCTGAAACAGGCCGGTTTCCTGGGCGGCGAGGTCGCGGGCCTGCCCGAGGAGGGCAGCCTCGCCCCCGACACCTATGATGTGCAGAAGGGCGCCGACCGCGCCGCGCTGCTGGCCGAGATGGCGCGGCGGCAAGAGGCGATCCTGGCCGCGGCCTGGGAGGCGCGCGAGCCCGACCTGCCCTATGCCACGCCCGAGGAGGCGCTGGTCATGGCCTCGATCATCGAGAAGGAGACCGGCCAGCCGGAAGAGCGCCGGGTGGTGGCCAGCGTCTTTGTCAACCGGCTGCGGCAGGGCATGCGGCTGGAGACCGACCCGACGGTGATCTATGGCATCACCGAGGGCAAGGGCGTTCTGGACCGCGGCATCCGCGCCTCGGAACTGCGGCGGCGCACGGCCTATAACACCTATCAGATCGACGGGCTGCCGCCGACGCCCATCGCCAATCCCGGCCGGGCCGCCATCGCCGCGGCGATGGACCCGGAGGATACCGATTACGTCTTCTTCGTCGCCGACGGCTCGGGCGGGCATGCATTCGCCCGCACGCTGGAGGAGCATAACCGCAACGTCGCCCGCTGGCGCGAGATCGAGCGCCAGAGGGGCCAGCCGCTGTCGCCGGTGCAGGGCGACTGACGGGCGCCGGGGTGCAGGTGAGAGGCGCGGCCGGCGTGAGCGGGGCGCGCTTGCGCCCCTGGCCCGGTTGCCGTCCCGGGTATTTGGGGAACGAAGAAGCGATGCGGCGGGCCGCGTCCGGTTCCGGCCCTGTTGCGCAGGGCGCGCGGCGGGTGTTGCTTTTGGCAAGCCGTTGATTTCGCTTGGCTATGGCAGCGGCGACCGCGCAATCCCCGGTTTTGCGTTGACTCGGCGCACGCCCTGAAGTAGAAATTCCCCATGCTGGGAGAGATGGGCAAGCGGCCGGGGGCGACCCCGAGGCCGCTTTTTTCATGTCTCGCTCGTGCGGACAGGCACAGGACGGCAGGGCGATCAAGAATGACCAAGAGTTTCGATCCGGGGCCAGGGGCGCCGGAAGGGCCTTTCGTGCCCGGCGCCGAGGCGCCGGACACAAACGTGCTGGAGATCGCGGACGGGCTGTTTCGGTCCTATGCGGCGGAACTGAACCGGCTGCGAGAGCGGATCGAGGCCGGCGAGACGGGCGAGTTGAAGGAATCCGGCAAGCTGGTGCGCGAGTTGCGGGCCGCGACCCAGATGGTGCTGGAGGAAAGGAGCAAGGTTGACAAGCTTCGCAAGGATGCTGCCGGGCGGGTCGGTGCAGGCGCACTCGACCTTGACGCGGCACGAGACGAGATCGGGCGCCGCCTGGCTTGCCTGCGCCGCGCAGGAGGAGGTTGACGCGTTCCTGGCGGGTCTGGGCGAGAATGCGCTGGCGGCGCTGCCCTGGCTTTTCGAGTTCTGGGCGCTGCCGCACCAGCTGCCGCCCGAGGGCGACTGGAAGAGCTGGGTCATCATGGGCGGGCGCGGTGCGGGCAAGACCCGCGCCGGCGCCGAATGGGTGCGCGCCCAGGTCGAGGGCGCGACCCCCGAGGCGCCGGGCCGCGCGCGCCGGGTGGCGCTGGTCAGCGAGACGCTGGACCAGGCCCGCGACGTGATGGTGTTCGGGGAATCGGGGATCCTGGCCTCGTCGCCGCCCGACCGGCGGCCGGTCTGGGAGGCGGGGCGGCGGCGGCTGGTCTGGCCCAATGGCGCGGTGGCGCAGCTTTACTCGGCCCATGAGCCCGAGGCGCTGCGCGGGCCGCAATTCGACGCGGCCTGGGTCGACGAGCTGGCCAAGTGGAAGAAGGCCGAGGAGACATGGGACATGCTGCAATTCGCGCTGCGGCTGGGTCCGCATCCGCAGCAGGTCGTCACCACCACGCCCAGGAACGTGGCGGTGCTGAAGCGGCTGTTGCGGCAGTCCTCGACCGTGACCACCCATGCGCCGACCGACGCGAACCGGGCCTATCTGGCGGAAAGCTTCCTGGCCGAGGTGCAGGCGCGCTATGGCGGCACCCGGCTGGGGCGGCAGGAGCTGGAGGGGCTGCTGCTGGAGGATGTCGAGGGGGCGCTGTGGAGCGCCGCCCTGCTGGAGCGCTGCCGCGTCGAGGCTTGCCCGGCGCTGTCGCGCATCGTCGTCGCGGTCGATCCGGCGGTGACGGGCGGCGCGGCGTCGGACGAATGCGGCATCGTGGTGGCCGGGGTGGTGGCCGAGGGGCCGGCGACGGAATGGCGCGCCTATGTGCTGGAGGATGCCTCGGTCCGGGGCGGGCCCTTGGACTGGGCGCGGGCCGCCATCGCCGCCATGCAGCGCCACGGCGCCGAGCGGCTGGTGGCCGAGGTCAACCAGGGCGGCGACCTGGTCGAGAGCGTGATCCGCCAGGTCGATCCGCTGGTGCCGTTCCGCGCCCTGCGCGCCGGGCGCGGCAAGGGCTTGCGCGCCGAGCCGGTGGCGGCGCTTTACGAGCAGGGGCGGGTCAGCCACCTGCGCGGGCTGGGCCAGCTGGAGGAGCAGATGTGCCGCATGACGGTGGCGGGCTATGACGGGCGCGGCTCGCCCGATCGGCTGGATGCGCTGGTCTGGGCCATCCACGAGCTGGTGATCGCGCCGGCCGCGCATCACCTGCGCCCGGCGGTGCGGGGGCTTTAGGGGGCTTTGCCCCCCGCGCCTGCCGCCCCCCTGGACGGGGGGCCGCAGGCGCTTCCCCCCCAGGGTATTTTCGAAACGGTGAAAGGGCCTTGCGGGGTCCGGGAGGGGTCGCGGGCGCGGCCCCTTTTTCATTGGCATTTCAGGAGGAACCGATGGCATTTCCCTGGTTCGGGCGGGGGGCTGCGCCCGCGCGGCCGCCCGGCGCGGTCGAGAAGAAGGCCAGCGCCGCCGGCAAGCTGGTGGCGCTGGCGGCGGGTTCGGGCCGCGTGGTCTGGTCGCCGCGCGACACGGTCAGCCTGACGCGGCTGGGCTTCGTCGGCAATCCGGTCGGGTTCCGCGCCGTGCGGCTGATCGCCGAGGCCGCCGCCGCCGTGCCGCTGATCTGCCAGGACCGCGAGCGCCGCTATGAGGTGCATCCGGTGCTGGACCTGATGCGCCGGCCCAATCCGGGCCAGGGCCGGGCCGAGCTGTTCGAGGCGCTCTACGGCCAGATCCTGCTGAGCGGCGACGGCTATCTGGAGGCGGTGGGCGAGGGTGCGCAGGGGCTGCCGGCCGAGCTGCACGTGCTGCGCTCGGACCGGATGGCGGTGGTGCCGGGGGCGGACGGCTGGCCGGTCGCCTATGAATATGGCGTGGGCGGGCGCAAGGTCCGCTTCGACATGGCCGGCAGTCCCGATCCGATCTGCCATATCCGCAGTTTCCATCCGCTGGACGACCATCACGGGCTGTCGCCGATGCAGGCGGCGGCGGTGGCGGTGGATGTGCATAACAGCGCCTCGAGCTGGTCCAAGGCGCTTTTGGACAATGCGGCGCGGCCCAGCGGCGCCATCGTCTACAAGGGCGCCGACGGGCAGGGCGGCCTGTCGCCGGACCAGTATGAGCGCCTGGTGACGGAGATGGAGATGCATCACCAGGGCGCGCGCAATGCCGGGCGGCCGATGCTGCTGGAGGGCGGGCTCGACTGGAAGCCGATGGGGTTCTCGCCCTCGGACATGGAGTTTCACCAGACCAAGCTGGCGGCGGCGCGCGAGATCGCCCAGGCCTTCGGGGTGCCGCCGATGCTGATCGGCATTCCGGGCGAGGCGACCTATGCCAATTACGCCGAAGCGCATCGGGCCTTTTACCGGCTGACGGTGCTGCCGCTGGTCTCGCGCGTGGCCGGTGCCCTGGCCTGGTGGCTGTCCGAGCATCTGGGGGCCGAGATCGACCTGCGCGCCGATCCCGACCAGGTGCCGGCCCTGGCCGAGGAGCGCGACCAGCATTGGAAGCGCGTCGGCGAGGCCGGCTTCCTGACCCCGGCCGAGAAGCGGGCGGCGCTGGGGCTGCCGCCCCTGCCGGAGGGGGAGGGGTGAGATGGAGGGCTCGCGTTTCGTCAAGGAGCCCTTCGACTGGCACGACCAGCGCCTCGAGACGCAGGAGCGGATCATGGCGCTGCAATTTTCCCAGGTGGAGCGCCGGCTGGAGCGCATCGAGGCGCTGATCGAGGGGCTGGAGCGGCGGCTGTGGATGACCGTCTATGGCGTCGTCGCGGTCATCCTGACCCAGGCGGTGCAGTCCATCCTGGAATATGCCCCGAAAGGAGGGTGAGGTGGATTCGAAAGATTACGGGCTGGAGCTGAAATATGCCGCCGGCGGGTCGCTGGTGGCCGAGGGCACGCGGATCGAGGGCTATGCCAGCCTGTTCGGCCTGGCCGACCAGGGCGGCGATGTCGTGGTCCGCGGCGCCTATGCCGCCAGCCTGAAGCGGCTGGAGGCGCGGGGCGACCGGGTGCGGATGCTGTGGCAGCACGATCCCGCCCGGCCCATCGGGGTCTGGGAGGAGATCCGCGAGGACGGCAAGGGGCTGTGGGTCAAGGGGCGGCTGCTGCCCGAGATCGCCCAGGCCCGCGAGGCGGCGGCGCTGGTCGCGGCGGGCGCCATCGACGGGCTGTCGATCGGCTATCGCACCATTTCCGCCGAGCGCGACGGCAAGGGCCGGCGGCTGCTGTCCGAGGTCGAGCTGTGGGAGGTGTCGCTTGTCACCTTTCCGATGCTGGCCGAGGCCAGGGTCGGCACCAAGTCCGACCGGCTGCACGAGATGGCGGCGGCCTTTCGGGCCGCGACGCAGGCGCTGCGCGCCGAGTGAGTTTCACCGAAACGGAGGGGATCATGACCGAGGTGAAAGCCGCGGCCGGGGCGGATGTGCCCGGCGACCTGGGGGCCGAGATGCTGGGCTTTGTCCAGGAGTTGAAGGCATTCCGCAGCGAGATTCAGAACCGATTGGAAGCACAGGAAACACGCATGACCATGCTGGACCGCAAGACGATTTCCCGCCCCCGCGCGCCGCTGTCGGCCGAGGCCGACCAGGGTGCGCCGCATCAGAAGGCCTTCGACGCCTATATCCGCCACGGCGATGACGGCGCGCTGCGCGGGCTGCCGCTGGAGGGCAAGGCGATGACCACCACCAGCGACGGCGGCTTCCTGGCGGCGCCGACCGTGGCCATGCAGGTACAGGAGGCGCTGAACGTCACCGCCTCGTTGCGCCGTGTCGCCAATGTGGTGACGGTGGAATCGGCGAGCTATGAGGTGCTGGTGGACATGGGCGACATCGCCCATGGCTGGGCGGCCGAGACCGCCGCTCAGGCCGAGACCGGCACCCCCAGCGTGCAGCGGGTGGTGATCCCGGTGCATGAGCTTTCGGCCATGCCCAAGGCCAGCCAGCGCCTGCTGGACGACGCGGCCTTCGATGTCGAGACCTGGCTGGCCGGGCGCATCGCCGAGAAATTCGCCCGCGCCGAGGCCACGGCCTTCATCAGCGGCGACGGGGTGAACAAGCCGCGCGGCCTGCTGACCCATGCCAAGGCGCCGAACGGCAGCGCGACCAATGTGCAGATCGGCACCATCCCCTCGGGCGGGACCGGCGATTTCGCCGCCACCAACCCGGCCAATGCGCTGATCGACCTGGTCTATGCGCTGGGCGCGCAATACCGCGCCAATGCGAGCTTCGTGATGAATTCCAAGACCGCCGCCGCGGTGCGCAAGATGCGCGACGCGGATGGCCGCTTCCTGTGGGCGGACAGCCTGGCCATGGGGCAGCCGGCGCAGCTTCTGGGCTATCCGGTGCTGGTCTGCGAGGACATGCCCGACATCGCCCAGGGCTCGCATTCCATCGGGTTCGGCGATTTCCGCTCGGCCTATACCATCGTCGAGCGGCCGGATCTGCGGGTGCTGCGCGATCCGTTCTCGGCCAAGCCGCATGTGCTGTTCTATGCCAGCAAGCGCGTCGGCGGCGGCGTCACCGATGCGCGCGCCGTCAAGCTGATGGTCTTCGGCTGATCCGGGGCCGAAGCGGGGGCCGCGCCGGGAAACTGCGCCCTGCTGGCAAGTGCAGCTGTCCGCGCGCGCGAGGGTGCAGCGGCGCGGCCCCCTTTGCCCGAAGCCCTGCGAATGGGAGAGACGAGGATGATGCTTGTGGAAGTGACGGCGCCCGCGGCCGAGGCGCTGCCCGTCGCGATGTTGCGCGACCATCTGCGGCTGGGGACCGGTTTCGGCATGGCCGAGGACGCGGCCGAGACCGCGGCGCTGGCGGGGTTCCTGCGCGCGGCCATCGCCACCGTCGAGGCGCGCACCGGCAAGGTGCTGCTGGCCCGGCGGTTCCGGCTGCGGCTGGAGGCATGGCGCGATCCCGAGGGCCAGCCCTTGCCGCTGGCGCCGGTCGAGGCGGTCGAGCGGGTCGAGACGGCGGATGCGACGGGCGTTTCGGTGGTCGTCGACGCGGGGCTTTACCGGTTGGTGCCGGACATGCAGCGGCCGGTGCTGGCGCCGGTGGGGGCGTTCCTGCCGGCGGTGCCCCTGGGCGGGTTCGCCGAGATCACCTTGCGCGCCGGGTTCGGGGCGGAATGGGCGCAGGTGCCGGCCGACCTGGCGCAGGCGGTGCTGCTGCTGGCCGCGCGCTATCACGAGGATCGCAGCTTTGCGGGATCGGCGGGGGCGCTGCCCTTTGGCGTCGGCGCGCTGATCGAGCCCTGGCGCTCGGTCCGGGTGCTGGGGGGGCGCGGCAACCCGCGCGGCCGGGCATGAGCCTGCCGCGGCCGACGGTGCCGCTGGTGGTGGAATCCCCGGTCCGGGAGCCCGACGGGATGGGCGGGTTCCGCCTGGCCTGGCAGGAGGTCGGGCGCCTCTGGGCCGAGATGCGGTCGGGCGCGGGGGCGGAGCGCATCGCCGAGGTGGGGGCGCAGAGCGTCGTGACCTGGCGGATCATCGTCAGGGCGGCGCCGGTGGGCGATGCCCGCCGCCCGCGCCCCGAGCAGCGGCTGCGGCTGGGCGAGGGCGAGACGGCGCGCCGGTTCCGCATCGAGGCGGTGGCCGAGAGCGATGCCGGCGGCCGCTGGCTGGTCTGCATCGCCAAAGAGGAGGCGGGGGCATGAGCTACCGTGGAACGGCCGCGCTGCAGGTGGCGGTCTATCGCGTGCTGCGCGAGGACGCGGCGCTGGGGGCCATGGTGGGCGACGCGATCTATGACGCCATGCCGGTGGCGGCGCCGGCGGGGATCTATGTCGCGCTGGGCCCCGAGGAGGTGCGCGACGCGGGCGACATGACGGCGCCGGGCGCAGTGCATGATTTCGTGGTCTCGGTCCTGTCGGGGGCCGAGGCGGCGGGCGGTTTCGGTGCCGTCAAGGCGGCGGCGGTCGCGGTCAGCGAGGCGCTGGAGGGCGCCGCGATGGCGCTGGAGCGCGGGCATCTGGCGGGGCTGTGGTTCCTGCGCGCCCGCGCCCGGCGGGTGGAAAACGGCGCGGGGCGGCGGGTCGACCTGACCTTTCGCGCGCGCATCGACCTGGGTTGAGGAGAGACGGCGATGGCGGTGCAGAACGGACGCGACCTGCTGATCAAGATGGACATGACCGGCGACGGCCATTTCGAGACCGTGGCGGGGCTGCGGGCGACCCGGCTGGGCTTCAATGCCGAGACGGTGGACGTGACCAGCCTGGAAAGCGAGGGGCGCTGGCGCGAGCTGCTGGCGGGCGCCGGGGTGCGCTCGGCCAGCATCTCGGGGTCCGGCGTGTTCCGGGACGGGACCACGGACGAACGCGCGCGGCAGGTGTTCTTCGACGGCGAGGTGCCGCGCTTCCAGGTGGTGATCCCGGATTTCGGCACGGTCGAGGGGCCGTTCCAGATCACGGCGCTGGAATATGCGGGCAGTTACAATGGCGAGGCGACCTATGAGATTTCCATGGCAAGCGCGGGCGCGATCAGCTTCGTCGCCTTCTGAGCCGGTCAACCCGCTGGCGGGCGAGGTCGAGATCTGGCTGGACGGGCGGCGCCATGTCGCCCGGCTGACGCTGGGCGCGCTGGCCGGGCTTGAGGCGGAACTGGGCGCCGAGAGCATGATCGCGCTGGTCGAACGCTTCGAGGGCGGGCGGTTCTCCAGCCGCGACGTGATGGCGGTGCTGGTCGCCGGGCTGCGGGCGGGCGGCTGGCCGGGCGGCATGGCGGAACTGGCCGCGGCCGAGTTGCGCGGCGGGCCGGTCGCTGCCGCCCATGCGGCGGCGGCGCTGCTGGCGCGGGCCTTTCGCGTCGAGGGGACATGAGCGGCGGGCTGGACTGGCCGGGGCTGATGCGCATGGGCCTGGGTCCGCCGCGGCTGGGCGGGCTGGGGCTGCGGCCGGCCGAGTTCTGGGCGCTGACCCCGGCCGAGCTGGCCCTGATGCTGGGCGTCGAGCCGGGGCGCCGGGGCGCGATGACCCGCGACCGGCTGGCGGAACTGGTCGCGCGCTATCCCGACCGGCCCGCAGGTTAGCATGAAAGGAGGCGCCGTCATGGCGGAGAAGGACGGATTGGACCGGCTGGACGAGGACGGGCCGGCGCTGGGCCGCGGCCTGGAGCAGAGCGCCCGGCTGGCGGCGGAGTTCGACGCGGAACTGGCGCGGCTGCGGCAGTCGATGGTCCATACCAATCGCGAGGTCGGCACGCTGGCATCGGGGATCGGCAACGGGCTGCGCCGGGCGTTTTCGGGGCTGGTCTTCGACGGCATGAAGCTGTCGGACGCGCTGAAGGGCATCGCGCGCAGCATGGCCGACAGCGCCTTTGCCGTGGCGATGAAACCGGTCGAGCAGGCGCTGGCCGGGGCCATCGCGCAGGGGGTGAACGGCATGGTCTCGGCCGTGCTGCCCTTTGGCCAGGGGGCGGCGTTTTCGCAGGGGCGGGTGATGCCCTTTGCCAAGGGCGGCGTGGTGAGCCAGCCCACCTATTTCCCGATGCGCGGCGCGACCGGGCTGATGGGCGAGGCCGGGGCCGAGGCGATCATGCCCCTGCGCCGCGGCGCCGACGGGCGGCTGGGGGTCGCGGCGGCGGGCGGCGGCGGGCGGCCGGTCAATGTGACCTTCAATGTCTCGACCCCCGACGTGGCGGGGTTCCAGCGCAGCCAGAGCCAGATCGCCGCGCAGATGGCGCGGCTCTTGGCGCGCGGGGAAAGGAACGGCTGAGATGGCATTTCACGAGATCAGGTTCCCGGCGAACCTGTCCTTCGGCTCGGTCGGCGGGCCGGAGCGGCGCACGGAAATCGTCGCGCTGACCAACGGGCACGAGGAGCGGCGCACGCCCTGGGCGCATTCGCGGCGGCGCTATGACGCCGGGCTGGGCCTGCGCTCGCTGGACGACGTGGCGGCGCTGATCGCCTTTTTCGAGGCGCGGGCCGGGCAGATGCACGGGTTCCGCTGGAAGGACTGGGCGGATTGCAAGTCCTGCGCGCCAAGCGGGACGGTGAGCTTTCAGGACCAGGAGATCGGCATGGGCGACGGGGTGCGGCGCGAGTTTGCGCTGCGCAAGGCCTATGCCTCGGGTCCGGGGCGCTATTGGCGGCCGGTGGCCAAGCCGGTCGAGGGCACGGTGCTGGCCGGGGTGGGCCAGGTGGAACTGCGCGCCGGCGTGGATTTCGCCGTCGATTGGGCGACGGGCGTGATCCGTTTCGCCGCGCCGCCCGAGCCGGGGGCCCTGGTCACGGCCGGGTTCGAGTTCGACGTGCCGGTGCGCTTCGACACCGACCGGATCGCGGTCTCGGTCGCGTCCTTCCAGGCGGGCGACCTGCCGCAGGTGCCGGTGGTGGAGGTGCGGCTATGAGCGAGACGATCGCGCGGGCCTGGGCGGTCGAGCGCCGCGACGGGCTGGTGCTGGGATTTACCGATCACGATGGGGCGCTGGATTTTGACGGCATCGCCTTTCGCCCCGACAGCGGGCTGAGCGCGCGGGCGCTGGTGCAGGGCCTCGGCCTGTCGGTGGACAATAGCGAGGCGGTGGGGGCGCTGTCGGACAGCGCCATCACCGAGCGCGACCTGATGGCCGGGCGCTGGGACGGCGCCGAGGTGCGGCTGTGGGAGGTGGACTGGTCCGATACCGCGAACCGGCGGTTGCTTTTCCGCGGCCATCTGGGCGAGGTGCTGCGCAGCGGCGCGGCGTTCCGCGCCGAGCTGCGCGGGCTGTCGGAGCCCCTGGGCCGGGCGCAGGGGCGGGTCTATCACCCGCGCTGCTCGGCCGTGCTGGGGGACGGGCAGTGCCGGTTCGACCTGTCCCGGCCGGGCTATGCGGCCGAGGGGGTGGTCGAGGCCGAGGGCCGGCTGGCGCTGTCGGGCGTCGACGGCCATGACGCGGGCTGGTTCGAGCATGGGCAGCTTGTGGTGCTGTCGGGCGAGGCTTTGGGCCTGTCGGCGCGGGTCAAGGCGGATGCCGCCCTGCCGGGCGGGGGCCGCGAGGTCGAGCTTTGGACCGCGCTGGGCATCCGGCCCGCCGCGGGCGACCGGGTGCGGCTGGAGGCGGGCTGCGACAAGCGGGCCGAGACCTGCCGGATGAAGTTCCTGAACTACCTGAACTTTCGCGGCTTTCCGCATCTGCCGCCCGAGGACTGGCTGATCGCGCCCAAGGTGAACCGATGAGCGCGGTCGTTCAGGCGGCGCGGGGCTGGATCGGCACGCCCTATGTGCATCAGGGCTCGGCCAAGGGGGCGGGGACGGATTGCCTGGGGCTGGTGCGCGGGGTGTGGCGCGAATTGTGCGGCGCCGAGCCCGAGGCCATGCCGGCCTATACGCCCGACTGGGGCGAGGTCGGCGGGGCGGAGCTGCTGCTGGGCGGGGCGGGGCGGCTGCTGCTGCCTGCGCCCGACGAGCGGCCGGGCGATGTGCTGGTCTTTCGCATGCGGGCCGGGGCGCCGGCCAAGCATATGGGAATAGCGGCGGAAATCGGCGCGCGGGCCAGCTTCGTGCATGCCTATGACCGGCATGGCGTGGTGGAAAGCCCGCTGTCGGCGCCGTGGCGGGCGCGGATCGCCGGGCGGTTCCGGTTTCCGCCGCATTGAGGGAAAGGAAGGGGCGCAATGGCGACGATTCTGCTGGCGGCGGCGGGGGCCTCGCTGGGGGCGGGCTTTGGCGGCACGGTTCTGGGGCTTTCGGGCGCCGTCATCGGCCGGGCGGTGGGCGCGAGCCTGGGCCGGGTGATCGACCAGCGCCTGCTGGGTGGCGGCTCGAAGGCGGTCGAAACCGGCCGCGTGGACCGGATGCGCATCCAGACCGCGGGCGAGGGCACGCCGATCGCGCGGGTCTGGGGTCAGATGCGGGTGCCGGGCCATGCGATCTGGGCCGGCCCGCTGGTCGAGACCCGGCGCAGCCAGGGCGGCGGCAAGGGCTCGGGCCCGCGGGTGACGCAGATCGGCTATCGGCTGAGCCTGGCCCTGGCGCTGTGCGAGGGGCCGATCCTGGGCGTGGGCCGCATCTGGGCCGATGGCGAGGAGGTCTCGGCCGACGAACTGAACATGCGGGTCTATCCGGGCTGCGAGGAGCAGCTGCCTGACCCGGCCATCGCCGCCGAGGAGGGCGAGGCGGCGCCGGCCTATCGCGGCTTGGCCTATGTGGTGCTGGAGGATCTGGCGCTGGAGAAATGGGGCAACCGGGTGCCGCAGCTGTCCTTCGAGGTCACGCGGGCGGCCAGGCAGGGCGGGGGCCTTGCGCGCGAGGTGCAGGCGGTGGCGATGATCCCCGGCACCGGGGAATATGCGCTGGCGACCACGCCGGTCAGCTATGACATCGGCCTGGGCGAGATGCGGGTCGCCAATCGCAACAGCGCGCTGGGGGCGACGGATTTCCTGGCCTCGATGGCGACATTGGGGCGGGAATTGCCCAATGTCGGCTCGGTCTCGCTGGTGGTGTCCTGGTTCGGCGACGATCTGCGGGTCGGCGAATGCCGGCTGCGGCCCAAGGTCGAGGATCTGTCGCGCGATGGGCGGGGGATGGCCTGGCGCGCCGGCGGCATCGGGCGCGGCGAGGCGCAGGCGGTGGCGCGGGTCGATGGCCGGCCGATCTATGGCGGCACGCCGGCCGACGGCGCGGTGATCGAGGCGCTGCGGGCGATCGCGGAAAGCGGGCGCAAGGCGGTGTTCTATCCCTTCATCCTGATGGAGCAGCTGGCGGGGAACGGCCGGCCCGATCCCTGGAGCGGGGCCGCGGACCAGCCGGTCATGCCCTGGCGCGGGCGCATCACCACCAGCGTCGCGCCGGGACGCGAGGGCAGTCCCGTGGGCACCGCCGCGGCCGCGGCCGAGGTGGCGCGGTTCTTCGGCGCGGCCGAGGCGGGGGATTTCACCCGCAACGGTTCGGTGATCCGCTATCGCGGGCCGGAGGAGTGGTCCTATCGCCGGTTCATCCTGCATTACGCGCATCTTTGCGCCGCCGCGGGGGGCATCGACGCCTTTCTGATCGGCTCCGAGATGGTCGGGCTGACCACGATCATGGCGGCGGGGCATTCGTTCCCGGCCGTGCAGCAGTTGCGGCGGCTGGCGGCGGATGTGCGCGGGATTCTGGGCGAGGGGGTCAGGATCGGCTATGCCGCCGACTGGTCGGAATATTTCGGCCATCACCCCGGGGGTGGCGACGTGCATTTCCACCTGGACCCGCTTTGGGCGGACGAGAACATCGACTTTGTCGGCATCGACAATTACATGCCGCTGTCGGATTGGCGCGAGGGTGAGGATCATCTGGACGCGCATTGGCGGCGCATCGACGATCCGGCCTATCTGCTGGGCAATGTCGCCGGCGGCGAGGGTTACGACTGGTATTACGCCAGCGATGCCGACCGGCTGGCGCAGCGGCGCACCCCCATCCATGACGGCGCGCATCACGAGCATTGGATCTGGCGCTACAAGGACATCCGCGGCTGGTGGCAGAACGCGCATCACGACCGCATCGGCGGCGTGCGGCAGGCGCAGCCCTCGGCCTGGGTGCCGGGCCTGAAGCCGATATGGTTCACCGAGATGGGCTGCGCGGCGCTGGACAAGGGCACCAACCAGCCCAACAAGTTCCTGGACGCGATGAGTTCCGAGTCGATGCTGCCCTGGTTTTCGGACGGGCGGCGGGACGACCTGGTCCAGGCGGCCTATGTGCGGGCGATGACCGGGTTCTGGTCGGACCCGGCGAACAATCCGCCGCGCGGGGCATTCGGCAGGACCGGGGCGGGGCGGATGGTGGATATGGCGCGCGCGCATGTCTGGTGCTGGGATGCGCGGCCCTATCCGGCCTTTCCGGCGCGGACCGACCTGTGGTCGGACGGCCCGGCCTGGGAGCGCGGGCATTGGCTCAACGGCCGGGCCGGCGCGGTGCCGCTGGCCGATGTGGTGGCCGAAATCTGCCGCGATGCCGGGGTGCGGGCCTTCGACGCCGAGGGGCTGCGCGGGCTGGTGCGCGGCTATGCGCTGTCGGGCGCCGAGAGCGGGCGCGCGGCCTTGCAGCCCCTGATGCTGGCGCATGGTGTCGACGCGGTCGAGCGCGACGGCGTCCTGCGCTTCGTCATGCGGGGCGCGCGGGTCGATGCGGAACTGGGGCCCGGCGACATGGCGCTGGCCGAGGAGGTCGAGGCGCCCGAGGTCTCGCGCGCCGCCGATGCCGAGATGGTGGGCCGCATCCGGCTGACCCATGTCGAGGCGGGCGGCGATTATGCCGCGCGCACGGCCGAGACGATGATGCCGGGGGCCGAGTTCCTGGCGGTCTCGGACAGCGAGCTGGCCATGGCGCTGACGCGGGCCGAGGGGCGGGCGCTGGCGGAACGCTGGCTGTCCGAGGCGGCGGTGGCGCGGGACGCGGTGCGGTTCGCGCTGCCGCCTTCGCTGGGGCATCTGGGGCCGGGGGACGTGGTGCGGCTGGCCGAGCCGGGCACGCAGGCGAAACGCTGGCGCATCGACCGCATCGAGCGGGCGGGCGCGATCACGGTGGATGCGGTGCGGGTCGAGCCGGGGGTCTATCGCCCGGCCCGCCTGGTCGAGGAGGGGGCGGTGCTGCGCCCCTTCGTGCCGCCGATCCCGGTTTGGCCGGTGTTTCTGGACCTGCCGCTGTTGCGCGGCGACGAGGCGGCGCATGCGCCGCATCTGGCGGTGACGGCGACGCCCTGGCCGGGGGCAGCCGCCGCCTGGGTCTCGACCGAGGAGGCGGGGGGCTATGCGCTGAACGCGACGCTGGCCGAGCCTTCGGTCATGGGGGTGACGGAAGGGCCGCTGTCGGCGGCGCGGCCGGGGGTCTGGGATCGCGGGCCGGCGCTGCGGCTGCGGGTCAAGGGCGGCAACCTGCGCTCGGCCAGCGCCGAGGCGCTGCTGGCGGGGGCGAACCTGCTGGCGATCGGCGACGGATCGGCCGAGGGCTGGGAATTGCTGCAATTCGCCGAGGCGCGGCTGGTCTCGGCCGGGCTCTGGGAGATCTCGACGCGGCTGCGCGGGCAGGCGGGGACGGATGCCTTCATGCCGGAGGTGTGGCCGGCCGGCAGCGTGGTGGTGCTGCTGGACGGGGCGGCGGCGCAGGTCGACCTGCCGCCCTCGGCCCGCAACCAGCTGCGGCATTGGCGCATCGGGCCGGCCTCGCGCAGCCCGGACGATGCCAGCTATCGCCATATCGCCGCGGCGTTCCGCGGCGCCGGCCTGCGGCCGCTGTCGCCCTGCCACCTGGAGGTCCGCGGCCGGGTCGTGACCTGGATCCGGCGCACGCGGGTGCAGGGCGACGGCTGGGACGGGCCGGACGTGCCGCTGGGCGAGGCGCAGGAGCGTTACGCCGCCCGGCTGGTCCGGGACGGGCAGGTGCTGGCCGAGGCCGTGCTGGCCGAGCCGCGCTGGGCAGTGCCGGACGGCGCCTGGTCCCAGGCCGCCTCGGGTGGCGGCTTTGCCGTCGAGGTCGCCCAGCTTTCCGACACGTTCGGGGCCGGGCCCTATGCAAGGAGGATGATCCATGTCTGAGAACACGACCGCGAATTGCGCCCTGCCGCTGCTGATGCCGGCGCAGGCGCAGAAACATGTCACGGTGAACGAGGCGCTGATGCGGCTGGACGGGCAGGTCGATCTGGTGCTGCAAAGCCTGACCCGCATCACCCCGCCCGAGACGGTGGTGGACGGGCTGTGCTGGGCCGTGCCGCAGGGCGCCGTCAACGCCTGGGAGGGGCAGGGCGGCAAGATCGCCAT